>DATCFN010000333.1:0-6336 GCA_036509475.1 Rhizomicrobium sp.
AGTGCGCGCGCCACGCTGTCGAAGCCGGTGACGAGGGTGCCGGAACGCCGCGCCATGCCCAGATCGCCCATCATGCGCTGGACAATCTGTTTCTCGACGAGATCCGGAAGATCTGCCGCCGCACGCACATTCGTCTTGGCCGCCTTGGAGAAATGGTTCTTCGCGATGGCGCGTTCAAGTGTGGCGCGGTCTGCGCTCACCCAGATTCCGCGCCCCGGAAGTTTCACCGCGACATCAGGCGTTACCTGGCCATCTGGGCTGACGACAAAACGGATAAGCTGCGCGTCCTCGCGCACCTCTCCGGTCACGATGCACCGGCGTTCGCGTGAGCGAGAGCCGCGAAGAGAATCTTCGCGCATCGTTTCGTCACTGTCCTTCATGGCCAAGGCCGCTGTCACGCTTCGCTTTCCTCCGCCTCGTCTTCGACCACTTCTTCCTCTGCAACCGGATCTTCTTCGATCCAGCCAGCCTTGACGCGCGCCTTCATGATGATGGCGTTGGCGTCATCGGAGGTGAGGTTGAAGCTTTCCAGTGCGCCGGCAATGCGCACGCGTTCTTTTTCCTTCGTCTGCTCGTAATAGCCGAGCAGGTCGTCGGTGGCGCAGCCCGCAAGATCTTCCAGCGTTTTGATGCCGGCTTCGCCCAGCGACACCGCCATGGCGGACGTCACACCCGGCACTTCCAGCACGTCGTCGGTCACGCCGAGTTCTTTACGCTTGTCATCCATCTCTTTGTTCTTTGCTTCGATAAATTCGAGGGCGCGGGTTTGCAGTTCCTGTGCGGTGTCCTCGTCGAACCCTTCGACGGAGGCCAATTCGTTGAGCGGCACGAAGGCGACGTCTTCGATCGACGCGAAGCCTTCCGACGCCAGCAGCTGCGCTACGGTCTCGTCGACATCGAGCGATTCCATGAACAGCGCGGTGCGCTCGGTGAATTCCTTCTGGCGGCGCTCGGATTCTTCGGCTTCCGTCAGGATGTCGAGCTGCCAGCCGGTAAGCTGCGACGCCAGGCGCACGTTCTGTCCGCGGCGGCCGATGGCGAGCGACAACTGCTCATCCGGCACGACGACTTCGGTGCGATGCGTGTCTTCATCGAGGACGACCTTGCTGACTTCCGCCGGTGCGAGCGCGTTGACGATAAAGGTCGCGGCTTCCCCGGACCACGGAATGATGTCGATGCGTTCGCCCTGAAGCTCCTGCACCACCGCCTGCACGCGCACGCCGCGCATACCGACGCAGGCGCCGACGGGATCGATGCTGCTATCCTTGGAAATCACCGCGATCTTCGCGCGGCTGCCCGGATCGCGCGCGACGGCGCGGATTTCGATGATGCCGTCATAGATTTCCGGCACTTCCTGCGCGAACAGGCGGACCATGAATTGCGGATGCGAACGCGACAGAAAGATTTGCGGCCCGCGGGTTTCACGGCGCACGTCGTAGATATAAGCGCGGATACGGTCACCGGTGCGGAAACTCTCGCGCGGGATCATCTCGTCCCGGCGGACAACACCTTCGGCGCGGCCCAGATCGACAACCACCGAGCCGAACTCCACGCGCTTGACGATGCCGTGAATGACTTCGCCGATGCGGTCTTTGAATTCTTCGAACTGACGCTCGCGTTCGGCGTCGCGCACCTTCTGCACGATCACCTGCTTGGCGGCCTGTGCGGCGATACGGCTGAAATCCACCGGCGGCAAGGTTTCGGCGATGATGTCGCCGACCAGCGCGGCGTCGTTGCGCAGCAGTGCGTCCTTCAGGCTGATCTCGGTCTTGTCGTTCTCGACCTGCTCCACGACGTTCAGGTAGCGCGAAACATGCGTTTCGCCGGTCTTGGGATCGATGGTGACGCGAATTTCGTTCTCGCTGCCATAGCGGGCCTTGGCGGCGCGCTGCATCGCTTCTTCCATCGCCGCGATGACGACGGTCTTTTCGATGTTCTTGTCGCGTGCGACCGCGTCGGCGATCTGCAAGAGTTCAGTTCTGTTGGCGGCAATCGCGGCCATGTCTGCTTTCTCCTATTGCGCTTCGGCAGTCGCCGACGCTTCGTTCGTAATTACGTTTTGCGCGCTTTCAAATCTTCTTCGATAAGCCTGTCAGTCAGCACCAGTTTCGCGTCCGCGATGCTGCGGAACGGGAATTTTAAATTCGATCCATCGGACAGGTTCGAGCCGTCGGTCTGCATCGTCACGTCCGTTCCGTCGAGGCCCATCAGGCGGCCCTTGAACCGCTTGCGGCCATTGGCGTCCGGCGCATTCAGTTCGATCTTGGCTTCGTGGCCGGCCCAGCGTGCGAAATCCGAAAGGCGCGTCAGCGGGCGGTCGATGCCGGGCGAGGACACTTCCAGATGATATTCGCCCTCGATCGGATCCTCGGCGTCGAGGAAATCGGACACCGCACGGGACAGGGCAGCGCAATCGTCGACATTCATCGTGCCGTCCGGCCGCTCGGCCATGATCTGGAGCGTCTTAGTCTTGCTGCCGATCAGACGCAGGCGCACGAGCTTGTACCCCGTGGCTTCCACCACCGGTTCAATGATCGGCTCCAATTGCGACATGGCGCTAAGAATAGGTCGTCTCCGAAAACAATAGCCTTGCCCGCGCGGCGATCCTTTCGGACCGCCACACAACAGGTCGTTTCTGTTGTCTGGGATGGCGGGGATATACCCCCTGAAAGCCCCTAAAACAAGGTCAGATACGACGGAACCGCAAAAAAGCCGGAACGCCATGGAGTTGCTTGGCTTCGTAGCGGGTTGGCGGCCAATCGGCGGGGCGGCTGTGCCAGTGGATGGCGCGGGTTGCGGTCCAGCTGAAAGCCGGATGCGCCATCAGGCGTTCCAGCGTGTATTCGACCAGCGGCGCGTCATCGCTGCCGAAACGCAGTTCCGCGCCGGGCTTCATTACGCGGGCCAAACTGTCCAGCATCTCGGTCTGAATGAAGCGGCGCTTGTGATGACGCGTCTTCGGCCACGGATCGGGAAATAAAATAAAGACGCGGCCCAGCGAAGCGTCCGGCAGTGCATCGATGATCTCGCGCGCATCGCCCATGTGAAGGCGAATGTTATGGGGCGGTGCGCCTTCGAATTTCGACAGGAGTTTCGCGACCCCGTTCACGAAGGGCTCCGCGCCGATCAATCCGGTGCGCGGATTTTGCTGCGCCTGCCAATGCAGATGCTCGCCCGCGCCGAACCCGACTTCAAGCCAGACATTGTCGACTTCACCCCCCACCTGTGGGGAGGTCGAAATTTGCTTTCCAAATTTCGGGTGGGGGGCGGTGTTTGCAATCGTCAGCGGCCCCCCGCCCGGATCGCTTCGCTCTCCGACCTCCCCACAAGGGGGAGGTGAGAAGTAAGAACGCGGATCGGCGCCGTTTTGAATATGCAGCGTCAGCTTCGGCAGAAGCGTTTCGAGCAGGTGTTCCTGGTGCGTGGACATCTTCGGCCCCTTGCGGCGGCCATAGACATTTCCACGCTTACGTTCGGCGTGTTCGCCGTTCACGTCAGAACGCAGCTTTGATCTTGTCCGCGAGGTCGGTCTTTTCCCAGGAGAAGCCACCGTCCTTATCCGGCTCACGGCCGAAATGGCCGTAAGCGGAGGTGCGCGCATAGATCGGTTTGTTGAGGCCCAGATGCTCGCGAATGCCGCGCGGCTTCAGGCTCATCAATTGCGGAAGGACCATTTCCAGTTTCGCTTCGTCGACTTTGCCGGTGCCGTGCAGATCGACATAGACCGAAAGCGGATCGGCAACGCCGATGGCATAGGAAATCTGGATCGTGCAGCGATCGGCCAATCCCGCCGCGACAACGTTCTTCGCCAGATAGCGCGCGGCGTAAGCCGCCGAACGATCCACCTTGGTGGAGTCCTTGCCCGAGAACGCGCCGCCGCCATGCGGGGCCGCACCGCCGTAAGTATCGACGATGATCTTGCGACCCGTCAGGCCGCAATCGCCATCCGGTCCGCCGATGACGAACGAGCCCGTCGGGTTGATGTGCCAGATCGTCTTGTCGTTGATCCATGCCGCCGGCAACGCCTGACGGATATAAGGCTCGACGATCTTACGGATGTCGTCACTGGTCTGCGATTCATGCATGTGCTGTGTCGACAGAACGATCTGCGTCGCTTCCACAGGTTTGCCGTTCACATAATGCAGCGTGACCTGGCTTTTCGCGTCGGGCAGCAGCGTCGGCTCTTTGCCGGAGTGGCGCGCATCGGCGAGCAGCTTCAAAATCTTGTGGCTGTAATAAAGCGGCGCCGGCATCAGCGCCGGCGTCTCGGTGCAGGCATAACCGAACATGATGCCCTGATCGCCCGCGCCTTCGTCCTTGTTGCCGGAGGCATCGACGCCCTGCGCGATATGCGCGGACTGGGCATGCAGCAGCACTTCGACTTTCGCGTTCTTCCAATGAAAGCCTTCTTGCTCGTAGCCGATGTCCTTGATCGCCTGACGCGCGACTTCTTCCACCTGCTCGGGGCCGACCGATTTGGGGCCGCGCGTTTCACCGGCGATGACGACGCGGTTGGTGGTGCAGAGGGTTTCGCAGGCGGCGCGGATGTCCCACGGGCTCATGCCTTCCTTTGGGCCTTCGCGGAAGAACAGGTCCACCACCTCGTCGGAGATGCGGTCGCTGACCTTGTCCGGATGGCCTTCGGAAACGCTCTCGCTGGTGAAAAGGTAGTTCGCCCGCATAACCCTATTCCTTGGTTCGTGGAGAAAAGCGGCGCGACTTTTTGCAAGGAATTGCCGGGGGGTCAACTGGAAGCTTGTGTGACAGGGGTTTAGGATTGAAAAGCGCCGAAAATGGGAGTGAAAACATGCCGGTTCCTTTTCAGGGCGGATGCCGCTGCGGTGCGGTTCGCTATGAAGTTTCCGCCGAACCGATCGCCGTCATGGATTGCCATTGCCGCGACTGCCAATACGCGTCGGGCGGTAGCCACACGACAGCGGTTGTGGTTCCGGCGGCGGCGTTCAAAATCACCAAAGGCGCTCCCAAGCGCTTCGTCGTCGCCGGTGATTCCGGGCGCGATATTGCACGGGGCTTTTGTGACAATTGCGGTTCGCCGCTGTTCAGCGAACCACCCGGCGACACGATGCGCGTGGTCAAGGCCGGCAGCCTCGACGATCCCAGCTGGCTGGAAGTGCGCGGCGCGCTCTATACAAAGTCGGCGCAGCCTTGGGCGCATATCGACCCGAACAAACTGCAATTCGAAAAGATGCCGCCCGGCGCGCCGTAGGGAGCAGGCAAACACATGGCCAATAATTTGAGGGAGCGTGTAAAAAAGGCTTCTGCTTATTCATCTGTCATGGCACACAAATATCTCGTTGCTCAACAGAAACTAGAAATTCTCAGTCCTTTATTAGGCTCAGGACTCATTGATTGATCCAGAAGATAACGATAGCCGCGATGCAGATGGCTGAGAAGAAGGTGTGGGCGCAGCGGTCGTAGCGGGTGTGGATACGCCGCCAGTCTTTGAGTTTGCCGAACATGTTCTCGATCTTGTGGCGCTGGCGGTAGAGCTTGCGGTCATGGTGGATCGGTATCTTGCGGTTGAGCTTTGACGGGATGCAGGCGGCGATGCCGCGTTCGGCCAGAGCGTTTCGGAACCAGCCGGCGTCATAGCCTCTGTCGCCGAGCAAGGTCTTGGCTGGCGGCAAGGCATCGAGCATCAGGGCAGCGCCCTTGTAGTCGCTCATCTGGCCTTCGCTGAGCAGCATCACCAGCGGCCGGCCCTCGCCATCGCACACCGCGTGAAGCTTGGAGTTCAGGCCGCCCTTCGTGCGCCCGATACGTCGGGGAACAGCCCCTTTTTGAGCAGACTGGCAGCGGTGCGATGGGCTTTGAGATGCGTGGCATCGATCATCAGCCGTTCGGGCTTGGCGCCCTTCGCCGCAAGCTCGGCGAATATCCGGTTGAACACCCCAAGACGGCTCCAGCGGATGAAGCGGTTGTAGATCGTCTTGTGCGGGCCATAGTCCTTCGGCGCATCGCGCCAGCGCAGTCCATTGCGGATCACGAAGACAATCCCCGATATCACACGCCGGTCATCGACCCGCGCAACACCATGCGACAGCGGAAAATACGGTTCGATCCGGCGCATCTGCGCCCGCGACAACCAAAACAGATTACTCATCGAAGCACCTCCCGGTGCCAACAATGAATCAACCGTTCGCCATCTCCGCAAGCAAATTAATGGGTCCTGAGCCTAGCATTACAGTTGCAAAGTACGTTTGACATGGGCTTTTTGTGATGCGGCTTGGTGAGCGCGTCGCCAGAGCGACCACGCGATGACGTGCGCGGGTTGGATGCGTCTTTGTGCGAGACGGTTTGCTACGCGGCGGATTT
>DATCFN010000334.1:0-4570 GCA_036509475.1 Rhizomicrobium sp.
GAAGGTGTGGTCATCGGCCTGCTGTCGCCTGGCGGTACCAGCAAGCCTAAGGTGGTCCTCGTTCACGATGTGCGCCAGCTCGGCGAACTGCTGGCGTCCGGTTACACGGCCATCGTGATCGATCTCTCCGGTCACTCCAAGAACGACCCGACGCAACTGGCGTCGTTGAACTAGACACGGGCAACGAGCGCGGCCAATTCCGGTCGCGCTCGTTCCGGTCGCAATATCGCAGCAAGCTTTTCGAAAAGCTGATCTGGCGCGTCGCCTATTCCGCGATGGCTGGCTCGGGCGCAGCCCGCTTTTTAGCGGGTTTGGGTGGTGGCCCGGCCAATGCGACATCGACCCAATGCAGGCCGTCGATGTGCTGGCAGATGATGGCCAGCGCGGCCATGATCGGCACGGCAAGAAAAAGCCCTGCAATTCCCCAGACCAGTCCCCAGAATGTCAAAGACAGCATGATGGCCAGCGCGCTCATGTTCAGCGATCTGCCGAGCAGGATCGTTTGGATGACGCTGGTCAGCAGAAAATGCACCGCGCCCAACGAAACGGCGACGATGACAGGCACTTCCAGCGAGCCGAACTGCACCAGTGCCATCAACGCGGGCAACAACACGCCGAACATGCCGATGGTGGGAATATAGGTGAGGAAGAACATCACCAGCGCCCACAGCCCGGCGAATTGCACGCCCAGGATCATCAGCAGACCATAGGTCACCACGGCCATCACGAAGCTGAGAAGCGTGCACACGCCGAGGTAGGACCGGATCTGCTGCGCGATCGTTTCGATCACATGCTTGCCTTCCTCGCGCTTGTGTCCATCCACGGTGAGCTTGGCGAGCTTGCCCGGCAGCGAGTTCTGTTCGGCCAGCAGGAAGCCGATATAGATCAGGATGAAAACGATCTGGAACAGCACGCCGCCCAGCGACGTCGCCACCATGCCCAGAAATCCGGTAAATTCGGAACGCTGCACCAGATTGGTCAGGCTGAAAGCCTGTCCCAGATGCAGGAAGCCGAACCAGCCGGTCAGCAATGCCTGCAGCTTTGCGGAATAAACGGGGCCTTGCGTCGCCAGATCTGCGGCCTCGCTACCCAAAATGCGCGCGAAAACATAAAGCGAGGCCGCGATGGAGACGACCGACGCAGACCAGGCGAGCCAGCGCGGAAAACCCAGATGCGCCAGCCTGTCGGTCAGCGCGTTGAGCACGCTCCACAACAGAACCGCGAATATAAACGGCACCAGCAGTTCCTGGCCCACCACAAGCAAGGCGATGACGACTGCCGTGCTGACCAGCCAGCTCATCGTCTTTTGGCTCTCGATTTTCATGTCCCGCGCGCGCTCGATCCCCGCGCTAGCGTAGCAGAACTAGGGCTGCGCCGTAATGCCGCCGGCGTCCGGTGCGGCCAGTTCGGTCAGGATTGTCAGGCCCTTCTTCAGCGTCAGCGTGACCGGCGTGCGCTCCGCGATGTCGGCGAACCGCGCCCGCTGCACATCGGACAGCGTGCCTTCGAGATGCAGCACGCGGTCGATCCGCTCCTTGTCGCCGTCACGTAAAAAATGCAGATCGACGGTCAGTGCCGTCATATCCCACTGTTTGCGGTCGGCATACATGCGCAGCGTGATCGCCGTGCAGGCGCCAAGGCTCATCAGCAAAAGGTCGTAGGGCGCCGGTCCGGCATTGGCGCCGCCATTGGAGGCCGACTCATCGGCCACGATGAAATGGCCGCCGGCTTCGATGCGGGTCGCATAGCGGGCGAGGGCAATCGTTGCCTTGGCGCGGCTCATGGGATTTTCGGGTCTTCGCCTTTGTGCGCTTTCGCGATGGCGTCTTTCAGCGCCGTGTCGATCTTGCCGCTGTCGAGGATGACCTTCTCGGAATAAGCGTCCCGCACGGCGCTCATCGACACGGTGAAGTCGCCCGCATTCTCGATATAAACGGTGATGCCATGCGCCGACACGCGTCGCACCGCGCCGAAGGCGTGGTTGCCGTCATGCAGGAAAACGTCGAAACCTTCTTGGATTTTCTCTTGCATAGCGACTCCTGCAAAGTGCTTGGGAACGAAGTTCCGGGTGGATAGTGGAATAAACGGGCGCGGGTGCATAGTCTCTATCACAGGCGCGTTTCCGCATGACGCAAGACCACGCGCCTGTCATGGACATAACGTGATGCCAAGCGAAGCGTTCCGGTTCGACAATAGTTATGCGCGATTGCCCGAGCGATTCTTTGTGCGCCTCGCGCCGACGCCGGTTGCCGCGCCGCGTCTTGTGAAATTGAACGAAGCGCTTGCACGCGACATGGGGCTCGATCCGGCCCTGCTGGCGACACCTGAAGCCGTGGCCTTTTTCGCGGGCAATCAGGTGCCGCCCGGCGGCGATCCGCTGGCCGCGGCCTATGCCGGACATCAATTCGGAAATTTCGTGCCGCAACTGGGCGACGGGCGCGCGATTTTGCTGGGCGAGGTTGTCGGACCTGACGGCGTGCGCCGCGATATTCAGTTGAAAGGCGCGGGGCCGACGCCGTTTTCGCGCCGCGGCGACGGGCGCGCGGGGCTCGGCCCGGTCTTGCGCGAATATATTGTCAGCGAAGCGATGGCGGCGCTGGGCATTCCCACGACGCGCGCGCTCGCCGCCGTGACGACCGGCGAGATGATCGCGCGGGAGACGCCGGTGGAAGGCGCGGTGCTGACGCGGGTCGCCACCAGTCACATGCGCGTGGGCACGTTCCAGTATTTCGCAGCGCGGGGCGATGCGGACGGCGTGAAGACACTCGCGGATTATGTGATCGCGCGGCACTACCCGGCGGCGAAGGATGCGGCCGATCCTTATCGCGCCTTGCTGGACAGCGTCATCGCGAAACAGGCCGCGCTGATCGCGCAATGGCTTTGCGTCGGCTTCATCCACGGCGTGATGAACACCGACAATATGACGATCAGCGGCGAGACCATCGATTTCGGTCCGTGTGCTTTCATGGATGCCTATCATCCGGCGACGGTGTTCAGCTCCATCGATGCGCAGGGCCGATACGCCTATGGCAACCAGCCGCGCATCGCGCAGTGGAATCTGGCGCGGCTGGCGGAAACGCTTCTGCCGCTGCTGGACGAGAAAGAAGATGCGGCCATGGCATCGGCGCAGGAGGCGTTGGGCGCTTTCGCGGATCTGTTCAAGGCAGCCTATGCGGACGGGTTGCGCGCCAAGATCGGGCTGAGGGAAACGCGCGATGGCGATTTCGAACTGGCCGACGATCTTCTGTCGCGCATGGCCGCCAACCAGGCCGATTTCACGCTGACATTCCGGCGGCTGTGCGACGCGGCGGCGGGTGCGGACATGGACGAAGCTGTGCGTGAGCTGTTTGTCGATCCGACGGTGTTCGACGCCTGGGCGGTGCGCTGGCGTCAGCGTCTGGCGGAAGAGGGCGGCGATCCGCAAACACGCCGCAATGCCATGCGCCGCGTGAACCCGCTCTTTATTCCCCGCAATCATCGTGTGGAGGAAGCCTTGGCGGCAGCGGCGGGTGGCGATTTCGCGCCGTTTGAAACGCTGATGACGGTGCTATCGCGGCCGTTCGACGATCAGCCGGAATACGCCGACTACGCCAAACCGCCGCGCGAAGACCAGATCGTCGCGCAGACATTCTGCGGAACGTGAGTTTTACGCCTTCGCCGCCATCAGCCGCGCCAATCCGTGCAGCGCGTCCATATTGGGCGTGGCGAGGCCGATCGTTCCGGCGATTTCGCGCGGCGCTGCCAGTAGCGCGTCGAGTTCCAGCGCGCGGCCCGCTTCCACATCCTGCAGCATCGATGTTTTGATAGCGCCCAGCCGGCGCGTGACTTTCATACGGTCTTCGCCGCTTTCGCCGATGTGACAGCCGATGCGCGCGCCAAGCGTCTTGGCTTCGTTCATCACGGCCAGCGCAAAAGCCGCGACCAGAGGATCGTCGAGGATGCGGTCCGTCGTCGCGCGCGTCAGCGCCGAGATCGGATTCATCGTCATATTGCCCCACAGCTTGTACCAGATGTCCTGCCGGATGTGCGGAGTCTGGACGGCATCGAGGCCCGCATCGCTCAGCAATCCAGCAACGCGCGCCAGTCTTTCGGTGATCGCATTGCCGGGCTCGCCGATGATGAGCCTTTTGCCCGCCGTGTGAAGGCTGTGTCCCGGCGCAGCCGTGGATGCGGAAGCATGCACGACGCAGCCGATGACGTGACTTGGCGGAATGGCCGCGGCAATCGTGCCGCCGGGATCGACGGAGTGCAGCGTCATGTTCGCGGCCGGTCCTTCAAGGCCGCCGGTGAACCACCACGGCACGCCGTTCATCGCCGGAAGCACAATGGTTTGCGGTCCCAGCATGGCGGCGATCGCGGGGGCGACAGCGCCGAGCGCTGGGCCTTTGACCGCAACGACAATCAAATCCTGCGGGCCGAGATCCTTCGCACTGCTGCTGGCGGTGACGGCGGCGTTGAGCGTTTCGCCCCCGATGGTCAGCACCAATCCATCGCGTTTGATGGCCGCGAGTGTTTCGCCGTGCGCCAGCACGCTGACGGAATTTCCCGATTTCGCCAGAAGCACGCCGAG
>DATCFN010000335.1:0-6234 GCA_036509475.1 Rhizomicrobium sp.
GATTGCGCAAACCGATGCGGACATTCGAACCGCCACGGCGGCGGTTACGGATAGTGCCGCGGCGCTCGAACGCGCGCGTAAACTTTATGGTTCCAAGGATACGGACCACAATGTTTCGCAGCAGGCGCTGGACGCTGCCGAACACCTTGCGGCCTCCGATCGCGCGCAACTGGACCTTGTGGACCGCAAAGAGGCCGCGACATTCGGCCAGACGGCGCCGTGGCGCGGGGCCGTTCGTGACGAGAGCATTTTCGCGGCGCTTTCTTCCGGCCGTAAAGTGTTGGTGCAGGCCACTTTCTCGCTGGGCGTGAATTTCGACGGATTGCCGCCAAAGCTGACCATCACGCGCCTTGGCGCGCATGCAACACAGGCAAGTTGGACGACTCGGAAAATCTGGAACGGTCCGGCCGATCCGACGATACCTGGCAGAAGTTTCTTCGCTCTTGCGGACGACACCGCGCTGGCGGAAGGCGAACATGTCCTGATTTATGCGCCCACCGGCATTGCGGTCGCCGGTGTCGGAATTCCATCCGACGCCGTGATTCTCAACGAAGACAAGTCGTGGTGCTATGCGCAGATTGGCCCCAACACTTTCCGGCGTGTACCGGTCGATCTGAACCAGCAGACAGACAGCGGCTATTTCGTGCCGGGGGGAATTCGTCCCAACGAGCCGGTCGTTGTGAAAGGGGCTGGACTTTTGCTGGCGCGCGAACTTGGCGCGGCCACTCCCGGGCAGGATTGAGCCGCGATGGAGTGGCTGATCTCCCAATGCGTGAAACGCCCTGCTGCGGCGATAACGCTGAGCATGCTTGCTTTGGCGCTTTCGATTTGGGGCGCGTGGAGCACGCCGCTCGACGTCTTCCCACAATTCGCACCATCACAGGTGACCATCCACACAGATGTGCCGGGCTTCACCGCAGAGCAGGTCGAACAACTTGTAACCCATCCGTTGGAAAAGGCGCTCAATGGCGCGGCAGGCGTGGCCACCTTGCGATCGGAATCGATCCCCGGACTTTCCGTCATCACCATCAATTTCGAGAGCGGCGCCAATCTCTACAATTCGCGGCAGGATATTTCCGAGCGCCTCGTTGCCGCCGCGAGCCAACTGCCCACCGGAACCGGAACGCCGCAATTGTCGCCGCTCACTTCAAGTACGCGCGACCTGCTCAAGATCGGATTGATTTCCGACAAGGTCGACGCCTATGCGCTGCGTGACATGGCGGATTATGTGATTCAACCGCGCCTGATTTCATTGCCCGGTGTTGCGCAGGTCACGGTTTATGGGGGAGCGGTTCGCCAGATCCAAATTCAACCCGATCCCGACAAGTTGGCGGCGTTCGGTTTTGCAATCTCCGATCTGGTAAAGGCGGCGCCGGCGGCACTGGCGTTGCGGGGCGCGGGGTTCATCGACCTTGCCGGTCAACGCATCCTCATTCAAACGCCGACGCCATCGCCGGATTCGAGCGTCATTGGTGATGGGATTCTGGGTGTACGCGGCAGCACACCGGTTCGTCTGCGCGATGTCGCGTCTATTTCGCAGGAGCCGGCGCCACGTTTCGGCGACGCGCTGATCCAGGGGAAACCCGGTGTTCTTCTGACGGTATCGAGCCAGTATGGCGCCAACACGCTGAGCACGACCCGCGCCGTTGAGCATGTGCTCGTCGGTCTAACCAGCAGCCTGCAGGCCCAAGGCATCGCGCTCTATCCGGCGTTGCATCAGCCGGCCAACTTCATAGAGCGTTCGCTCGACAGCCTCGAACGCTCCATGGCGATCGCTGCCGCGCTGATCCTGCTGGTGTTGTATGCGTTCCTACGTGACTGGCGTTCGGCGCTCATCGCCTTCATTTCAATACCGCTGTCGCTTCTGGCAGCGATCGCGGTGCTGGATCAGTTTGGCTACACGCTGAACACCATGACGCTGAGCGGTCTCGTGGTGGCGCTTGGCGTCCTCGTTGACGATGCCGTTGCGGGAATCGAGAACATCCTGCGGCGCTTGAGGGAGAACTCTCAGGAGCCCATGCAGCGCTCGCGTGCCGGCGTTATCCGCAAGGCAGCACTCGAAGTCCACACACCAATATTCTATGCGACGCTCGTGGTGCTCGCGGTATTCATTCCCGAGCTTTTGTCATCCAGCGTGCAAGGCCGTCTTATCGGGCCCCTGGCACTTGCTTTCATGCTTGCGGTTACGGCGTCTCTTGTCGTCGCGCTGACGGTCACGCCGGCGCTTTCCGCGCTGCTCTTGTCGCCCAAAGACGCGCATGTCGATCCGTTCTGGATTTCGGCCTTGAAGTGGCTGCAGACCGGCGCGATCCGTATTACTTATCGCTTCTTCTATGTCGCCATTGTCGTGGTGGCCATCGTTCTCGTCGCTGTGCTCGCGCTACTGCCGTTTCTGAGTGGCACGTTTCTTCCCGAATTCCGCGAAGGTCATCTCGTTGTCGAAGTGACCAGCAAGGTACCCGGAACATCTCTTGATGAGATGATGTCACTGGGGAAACGCATCAGCGCCGAGGTCCTGGCGTTGCCCTATGTCGCCACCATCGAGCAACAGATCGGCCGCTCGCCGGGAACAGATGACACTTGGGGCCCGCATCAATGTGAATTTCAAATAGAATTGAAACCGGATGCGAATGTCGATCAGGCGCATGCCGAAGCACAAATTCGCAGCATTTTGAGCCGCTATCCGGGCATTCAAAGCGAGGTGGTGACGTTTCTGGGCGACCGCATCAGCGAAAGCCTGACCGGCCAGACCTCTCAAGTGGCGATCAAGCTGTTCGGTGGCGATCTGGACATGCTCGATACGGCTGCGCGGCGCGTGCGAAATGCATTGTCCGGCGAGCCGGGAATTGTCGATCTGCAATTCAAGCGTCAAAGCGGCACGCCGATATTGGGTGTCGAACTTGATCCGAACGCCTTGGGCGCGGTCGGGCTCAAGGCGCAGGATGCGCTGGATACAATTGCCACCGATTATGCCGGAACGACGGTGGGGCAGGCCTATGCAGGCACGCGCACCGTAGATGTCGTTATCCAGCTGTCGGAAAAGTGGCGAAAATTGCCCGAACATTTGAACGAACTGACGATCAGCGGTCCGTTTGGATTGGTTCCGCTCTCCAGCGTGGCGCATATCGTGCCCACGGGCGGCCGCTATGACATTCAGCATGAGAGCGGGCTGCGCTTTGTCGCGGTTACGTTCAATGTGGCCGGCCGCTCGCTTCAGGCCGCCGTGTCCGAAGCCCGCGCGCGCATCGAAGCAAGCAATGCGGTGCCGTCCGGCGTGGACATCGATTATTCGGGAGCCGCGGCTGCGGAACGAACCACGCAGATCGAACTGGCATTGTATTCCCTTGGTGTTCTGGCTCTCGTCGTGTTGATCCTGTTCATTGGGTTCCGCTGGACGGCGCATCCCTGGCTTGTGATGACCAACCTGCCGTTTAGCCTCATCGGCGGCATACTGGCAATCGCCATGAGCGGCGTCGGACTATCGCTCGGCGCGCTGGTCGGACTTGTGACTGTATTCGGAATCAGCGCGCGCAACGCAATTTTGCTGCTGTCCTACTATGAACAGCTGGTCGACGATGAAGGCTTACCGTGGACGGAGAGCACGGTGCTTCAAGGCGCGAGCGAACGTCTCACGCCCATTTTTATGACCGCCGTTCTTACGGCACTGGGACTTGCGCCGCTGGCCTTCTCCATGAACCAACCGGGATTGGAAATCAGCGGTCCGATGGCCGTGACTGTGCTGGGCGGCCTTGCAAGTTCGACGCTTCTCAATCTTACATTGTTGCCGGCCTTGGCAGGCCGCTTCAGCCACATAGGCCGCAAGGCGGACTGAGAACTGACGTTGCTCTAAACTTCCAGTCGGTCGCCGGGCCGCGCCACAAGCGCGTAGAGCGCCGGCATCAGGAAAATGCTGATTAACAGCCGCGAAAAGAGGCCGCTTACGATCACGAGCGCAAATGGCCTTTGGGAGTCCGTGCCGACTCCGGTGGCAAGCGCGGCTGGCAATAGCCCCAACGCCGCCACCAATGCGGTCATCATGATCGGGCGCAACCGCAGTATGGCGCCTTGGCGAATGGCGTCGGTGCTAGAGATGCCGACGATACGCAGTTCGTTGACGTAGGAAATATAAACGACGGCCGTTTGCACCGAGACGCCGAACAGAGCCAGAAATCCGATGCCGGACGATGCCGAAAAGGGCGTGCCGGTTATCCAAAGCGCAAAGATGCCGCCGACAGGTGCCGACAACAGAACGCCGAGCACAGTGATGAACGGGAATTTGAAATTGCTATAGAGCGCGAAGAGCAGAAGGAAGATCAGGAACAACGTCAACGGAAGGATGACGTTCAATTGCGCGCGCGATGCGGTGTATTCCGTATATTCTCCACCCCAATCCAGATGATAGCCCTGTGGCAGGCTGATCTTATCTTTGACTTGTCCAATAGCGTCTTCTACCGCGCCCGCCAGATCGCGGCCATTCACGGAGAACTGAACGCCGATATAACGAGAATTGTCCTGACGGTAGATAAAAGACGCGCCGTTCGTCACCTGAATGTCGGCCAATTCCTTGAGCGGGATCTGCTGTCCCGCCGCGGTGGCCACGGGAATGTTTCCGATCTCTTCGGGGTTGTCGCGGTATTGGCGATCAAGGCGCACGACCAGATCGAACTCTTTTTCGCCTTGCACCACCTGTGTCGCGACGTCGCCGCCGATGGCCGTCTGGATCACCGCATTGACGTCATCGATGTTCAGACCATAACGCGCCGTCGTGGCGCGATTGATCTTGATGGTCAGGCTGGGTTGCCCCAGTTCCTGTACCAGGGTCACGTCGCGGATGCCGCGCACGCGCTCCAAAATCCGCTTGATGGCCTTACCCTTCTGCTGGAGCGTATTCAGATCGGAGCCGAAAACTTTGACGGCCAGCGCGCTTTTCAAGCCTGTTTCGGCTTCATCCACGGCATCCTCGGCCGGCTGCGTGTAGTTGAAGACAATGCCGGGAAAGGCTTGGAGCTTTTGATTGATGGCTTCGGTCAGCGCAGCCTTGGTTCGATAGGGCCCGGTCCAGTCTGCATAGGGCCTCAAGCCGACATAAAATTCGACGTTGAAGAATCCGGTCGAGTCCGTTCCGTCATCGGGACGTCCCAGTTCCGACGCCACCGTAGTGACCTGCGGAAACGAGCGCAGTATGTCTCGAATCTTGGGCGTAATCTTTGCCGACTCGTCGAACGAAATCGTGTAGGGCATGGTTGCGCGCACCCAAAGCGCGCCTTCGTCCAGTTGCGGCATAAACTCGCCGCCGATGAAGGGAATGAGCAACAGCGAAACCACAAGCACCGCCGTCGCAGCGAAGGTCGTGAGCCACGGATTGGCAAGGCAAATATCCAAACCTTTGACGTAAAAGGATTTGATGGCTTCGAAAATTGCGTTGTGCCGCTCCTGTACGCCTTTGCGCATGAACCAGGCGCACAACACCGGCAGCAAGACCAGCGTCACGATCAACGAGCCGATCAGCGCGAAGACCATCGTATCCGCCATCGGCCTGAACAGTGTTCCCGAAGGTCCGGACAGGACGTAGATCGGCAGGAAGCTGACGACGATAACCGCGACCGCGTAAAACAGCGGACGGTCCACTTCCGCCGCCGCGTCCCGGATAATCTCTCTTATGTTGAGCGGCGTCCCTTGGCGCAGCGCGATCTGACGATAGATGTTTTCCACCATCACCACCGCGCCATCCACCAATATGCCGAAGTCCACCGCGCCGATGGAGAGCAGGTTTGCGGATGCGTTCTGAAGGTCGAGGCAAATGAACGCGAATAGAAGGGCCAGCGGAATGGTGACGGCGACAATCAGCCCCGCGCGAAAGTCATAGAGAAAGAATATCAGGATCACGACGACGAGAAACATGCCGCGCAGCAGGTTTTGTTCCACGATCTGCGTCGTCAGGTCGATCAGATCGCTGCGGTCATAAAAAGGAACGACTTTGACGTCCTTCGGCAGGATCTGCTCGTTAAGTTCTTTCGTCTTGGCCTCGACGCGCCGCAAGACATCCTGTGTTTTCTCGCCCGTGCGCAGCAGGATGACGCCTTCGACTGCGTCGTCCTGCTTCTCGTAGCCGAACTCGCCAAGGCGCGGCGCGATGCCGATCTCTACCCGCCCGACATCTTTCACCAGTATCGGCGTGCCGTTGTGCACCGCCAGCACCACATTGCCGACATCCTCGACCGTCTGCATGCGGCC
>DATCFN010000336.1:0-4373 GCA_036509475.1 Rhizomicrobium sp.
AGACTCTAACGGGCAACGGTAAATATCATTTGAAGAATTGGGTTGTGAGGGCTTTTACCCTGCAACCAGTTCAACCGTTCCGTCACGGACGGATAATGTCAGCCCGGCGTTGAGGCCGCGCGCCAGCTTGTGGGTGAGATAGGCCTGGATCGAACGTCCATCGAGCGGCATGACGGGTTCGCCGAGCGCCGCTTTTTCAACCTCTTCCAGAATCCGTGCATTCGTGCCGGTGGCGCGGATCGTGAAACCGGGCGCTGCCGGGTCCATGGACGTTTCGACGACAACCTTGCCGCCGCGCGGCAGGCTGTCCAGCGCCAGAAGCGTCGCATTCATCAGGAGCTTGGCCCAATCCTTCGGCCAGTTGAGACTGGCCGCTCTCCAGTCCAATTCGGTTTTGCCGCCATGGACGAAGCCTTTTACCGTCCGGCCGACTTCATTGAGATCCAATTCCGCCCCGGCGGAGCCGGCCGCTCCGAACGCCACGCGCGCAAACTGCAGCCGCGCGGCCGCCTGCTCCGCGCTCGACGCGACCAGCTTCAGCGCGTCGGCCCGCATCCCGGCGTCACGCTCGTCTTCCAGCACTTCCAACCCGTTGACCACCGCGCCCACCGGGCTCACAAGGTCATGGCATACGCGGCTGACCAACATGGCCGCGAATTCAAGATCGTTCATGGGATCCGGTCTCGTGCTCGGTTGGCTATTTGGGGCGGCGACTTGCGCAGAATTGGTTTGCATTTGGTAACCTTCCCCGACCGCTATTAAGGAATGCTTAACATGGCTTCAATGCCCAGTCGTGCCGCAGTCGCGCTTGCCCGGATTACGGCCGAAGCCGGCGAGATCGTCATGCGACACTATAATGCCGGCAACGTGGAGACATGGAAGAAAGATGACCACTCCCCCTGCACCGCCGCCGACCAGGACGCCGAAACCTTCATTTTGGCCGAATTGGCGAAAGTTGCGCCCGGCGTGCCGGTGATCGCGGAAGAAGAAGCAGCCGCGGGACGGCTGCAAGCGATCGGCGCACACTTCTTCCTTGTCGATCCGCTCGACGGCACCAAGGAATTTCTCAATCGCAACGGCGAGTTCACCGTGAACATCGCCGAAATTCAAAACGGCGTTCCGGTGCGCGGTGTCGTTTACGCCCCGGCAAAGCACCGGCTGTTCATCGGTGAGACGCCCGGCGGGGCATTCGAAATCGATACCAGAAATGGCGGCGCACTCGATTGCGATACCGCGCGGCCTATCCATGTTCGCAGATCGGCAGCGGACGGCATGATCGCGGTCGCCAGCCGCAGCCACCGCGATTCAAAAACCGACGAATATCTGGCGCATTACAATGTGAAGGATTTTGTCACCGCCGGATCGTCGCTCAAATTCTGCCTGGTGGCGGCAGGCGAAGCGGATATTTATCCGCGTCACGGCCGCACCATGGAGTGGGATACGGCGGCGGGACACGGCGTTCTCATCGCGGCAGGCGGCAGCGTCACGCGGATCGACGGCTCACCGTTTCTCTATGGCAAAGCCGGGGATGGATTCGCAAACCCATTCTTCGTTGCGAAGGGTGCGTCCTAGATCAGCGCGCGGCCTTGCGCTGATAGACGCCGTCGAACCGCACATTCATTCCGCCGCAATTTGTATTGTCGGTGACGACGAGATAACGCTCCACCAGAACTGTCGATACGGTGCACTCGCCATCGACAAAGCTGGCGCGCGCTTTTGCGGGCGTCGCGGACGCGTCGAACGAACCTTCATTGACGTTTCCATGTCCGCCATCCCAGGTGGCCGTACCGCTGGCATGGATCGCTTTTCCCGCTGCGTCGATGTCAATCTCGTCGGTGGCATCGGTCCATTTGCCGATCCATGCCGCACTCGCCGGACTGGCGAGCATCGTTGAAGGGGCGAGTTGATCAGCCGCAATCCATCCCGCCGTGCCACCGGATTTGTTGGGGAAGTAGGCACAGACGAACTTGCCCATCACTTTGCTTGTCAGCACTTCCTGACCGGGCACAACATAACCTTCCCGACATTGCTTGGTATCCGCCGGGCAAGCGGCGATTTCTTCGCTGTCTTTCAAAAAATAGGTACGCGGCGCGCCGGTCGCGTGCGTCACGGCAAGCATTTTTTGTTCGGATGGGAACAAGCCATTGCGGCACATGTCCGCGTCCTGCGCGTAAGCATTTGTGCAGAGAAAAGAAGCGGCGACCGCCGCGCTTAAAACGATTGCCCGATACACGAAATCCCCCAAGCGAAATTGCCGCTACTGATCGAAATTGTTCCGGCTGGAGTAGAAAACCAGCGCCATCAGCCCGCCGCCGACCAGAATAGTGAATACCACGCCGAGCCCCATGAATATCCAACCAGCCATCGAAATATGAACGCCATCCATCGCGTTCCACGCATGAATGGCATAGCCGAGCGCGGCGAGCAGAAAGCCCAGCAACACCACGATGGTGAACCAACCACCCGGGCCTAACCTACTGTCGTTGTTCAAAGAAATTTTTGTCCCTGTTCCGTGCATGTCAGAACAACGCCTGACCCGCCGAAGCGGCCCCAAGAAATCTACGCCAGTTTGACGTGTAATGTGGTTCCGTCGGCTCCCGTGACCACCAGTGGATCACCTTTGCGTGGTGCGGAACCGTCGGAAACCATGGCACCCCAGCGCGAGTCATCCACCAGAACAGCACCGCGTCCGCCAGCGAAATCGGTCAGGGCGACGACGTGACGGCCCGCATATTGCGCGCTGCGATCGTTCAGCGTGGCATGTGTCGTGCGCTCCGCACGTCCGATGCGCGAACGCTTCCAGACGACGGTGGCCACAACAGACAGCACGGCAAAGATGAAGACAGCCAACCTGCCGTCCAGCGGCGCGTAGAGAAATTTCAACGCACCCACGAGCAGCGCCGAAATTCCGGGCCACAAAAGATATTGCGTTGTGCTGGCGATCTCGAGCGCCAGAAGCACCGCCCCCAAAGCCCACCAATGCCACGCCGGCTGATTGTTGAGGAAATCCGTCATCTCGTGCATGGCGTTATGTCCCCGCCGGGCGGCCGGGCCCCGCCGGCGGCGCCGTTGTTCCGGCCGCAGGGACCGTGCCCGATCTGGGTGTAACCACCGTTCCGGCCGCTGCGCGCGTCGCGGTCGGTGTCGCCGTGCGCGCGACCTGCTGGGTCATCGCCTCTTTCGTCAGTTCGGCGACACCGGCGATGGAGCCGAGCAATCCCGCGGACTCCATCGGCAGGATAACGAATTTCTGATTGGGCCCGTTCGCGAGCTGTGCGAAAGCATCGACATATTTCTGGCCGAGAAAGTAGTTCAGTGCATTCACGCTGCCCGCTTCCACGGCATCGGACACCATCTGCGTCGCCTTTGCTTCGGCCTGCGCGGAACGTTCGCGCGCTTCGGCATCGCGGAACGCCGCTTCCTTGCGGCCTTCTGCTTGCAGGATCGCGGATTGTTTCGCGCCTTCCGCGCGCAGAATCGCGCCCTGCTTTTCGCCATCGGCCTGCGTGACCTCGGCGCGACGATAGCGTTCGGCCTTCATCTGGCGCGCCATCGCTTCGGTGATGTCGGTGGGCGGCGACAGATCCTTGATCTCGATGCGCGTGACCTTGACGCCCCAGGGCGAGGTCGCCTGGTCGACGACGGCGAGCAGCCGCTGGTTGATCTCGTCACGCTTGGACAAAACCTCGTCGAGATCCATCGCGCCGATCACGGTACGCGCATTGGTGAGACAAAGGTTTGTGATGCCAGCCTGAAGGTTCGCAACCTCATAAGCCGCCTTCGCGGCGTCGACCACCTGGTAGAAGGCGATCGCGTCCGCCGTGACGGTGGCATTGTCTCGCGTGATGACGACTTGGCTCGGGATCGGCAGCACCTCTTCCATCACCGACAGCTTGCGGCCGATGCGATCGAAATAAGGGACGATCAGATTGAGGCCAGGCTTGAGAACCTTGGTAAAGCGGCCGAAGCGCTCGACGGTCCATTCGCGGCCTTGCGGCACGGATTTGACGCCCGCGAAGATCGTGATGAGCGCCAGAAATAAAACAGCCAGAACGAAAGTGGTGGCGCCTTCCATGGAAATTCCTCCGGGGAGATTCTTGCGAGGCGAGACTGTGCTCAAAACATGGGTACGCCAAGACGCCGCAAAAAGGGCCCGCGATCACACCACCAAATTCGTCGAAGCGCTTGAAGCGCCTTGGAATTGTCACGATGGAGGCTGTCAATCCATGCTACCGATGCCCGATTCGGGGCCAAATCAGGAGAATTCCATGCTGGTCTCTCGCGCCGCTCTTGCGATGGCAGTTGTCGCGCTGGCCTTGGCCGCAAACCCGGGCACGGCTGGCGCCCAGCCAGCCGCGGACGGTCCGCCAGCC
>DATCFN010000337.1:0-9530 GCA_036509475.1 Rhizomicrobium sp.
ACATCGTCGGCGCGGTTTGCGGCGTGACGCTGACATAACGCAACCCGTCCGCCACGAAGATCAGGACGTTGTGGGGTTTGTCGGCGGCGGACGCCGGAACGGACACACAAGCGGCGAGGGCGAGAGCAGCGGCAAATCGGGGAAAACGCATCGTTGATTCCTTCTGGACCGGCCCCAGATTAGGGCCTGTTTGCGACAAATGAAGCACCGACATCGGGCTTGACCGGATAGCCCGCAACCCGCCACATACCGCCCTTTTCAAAGGGTTTTCCATGGTCGCCGGTCCTCATCCCTATCGCTCGCGCAACGCCCAGGGCGCGATGGACACCTGTGGTTCGCTGCGCGCGGCCGATGTCGGCCGCACGGTCACGATTTCCGGCTGGGTCAACCGGCGGCGCGATCACGGCGGCCTGATCTTTCTCGACCTGCGAGACCATTACGGCGTGACCCAGGCTGTTATCGAGCCGGACGAAGCCGCCTTCGCCGATACCGACAAATGCCACTCCGAATGGGTGGTAACGATCACCGGACCCGTCGTCGCGCGCGCGGGGGAGACGGCGAACAAGGATTTGCCGACCGGCGAAATCGAAATCCGCATCGCCTCCCTCAAAGTGCAAAGCCACGCGCAGGAATTGCCGCTGCCGGTTTTCGGCGATCTGGACTATCCCGAAGACGTTCGCCTGAAATACCGTTTTCTCGATCTGCGCCGCGAGCGGCTGCACAAGAACATCATGCTGCGCTCGAACATTATCCGTTCGTTGCGTCAGCGCATGTTCGATCAGAGCTTCACCGAATTCCAGACACCGATCCTGACGGCGTCGTCGCCGGAAGGCGCGCGCGACTTTCTGGTGCCGAGCCGCCGCTATCCGGGACAGTTCTACGCGCTGCCGCAGGCGCCGCAGCAGTTCAAGCAGTTGATCCAGGTGGCCGGCTTCGACCGCTATTTCCAGATCGCGCCGTGTTTCCGCGATGAAGATGGCCGCGCGGACCGCTCGCCGGGCGAATTTTATCAGCTCGACGTCGAGATGAGCTTCGTCACACAGGACGACGTTTTCGCGATGTGTGAGCCGGTATTGCAGGGCGTGTTCGAGGAATTCGCGGAGGGCCGCAACGTCGACAAAGGGCCGTATCCGCGCATCCCCTACGACGAGGCGCTGCTGAAGTATGGCAGCGACAAGCCGGACCTGCGCAATCCCATCCGCATCGCCGATGTCAGCGACGTGTTCGCGCGCGACGATGTCGAGTTCAAGGCGTTCAAGAACAAGACGGTGCGCGCGATTCCGGGGCCGGGCGCGGGATCGCAGCCGCGCAGCTTCTTCGACAAGCTGAACGAATGGGCGCGCAGCGAGGGTGCGGCTGGGCTTGGCTATGTCATCCTCGAAGATGAAAACGGAACTGTCACCGGTAAAGGACCGATCGCGAAATTCATTCCCGCTCCCGCATTGGCTGAATTGGCCAAACGCTGCGGCGTCAAGGCCGGAGACGCGTTGTTCTTCTCCGCCGACGCGAAAACGGATCGTGCAGCGAAGATAGCAGGCCTCGCGCGCACGCGCCTCGGCCAGGAACTTAAGCTGATCGAAGAGGGCGTGTTCAAGTTCTGCTGGGTTGTCGATTATCCTATGTATGAGTGGAACGAAGACGAGAAGATGATCGACTTCTCGCACAATCCTTTCTCCATGCCGCAATATGACCGCGAGAAGTTCCTGGCTTTCAGTTCCGCCGACAAGGACGAAATCCTGGGCCTCAAGGTTTTCCAGTACGACATCGTCTGCAACGGCTATGAGATGCTGTCCGGCGCGATCCGCAATCGCGACCCGGAAGTGATGCTCAAGGCATTCCAGATCGCAGGACATCCTGCTGAAGAGACCGAAGCGAAATTCGGCGGCATGCTGAATGCGTTTCGTTACGGCGCGCCGCCGCATGGCGGCTTGGCCATCGGGCTTGAGCGCGTCGTCATGCTGCTCGCCGGCGAGGAAAACATCCGCGAAGTCACCATGTTCCCGCTGACGCAGCAGGGGCAGGATTTGCTGATGGGCGCGCCCAGTGAGGTGCTGCCCAAACAACTCAAGGAACTGCACCTGCGCGTGGTGATGCCGGAAACGAAGTGACGGTTCCGCCAATCACCTGAATTGAACGTCGGTTTTGGCGCCCCACATCTTGCGACCGCAGAAAACCTCGCCGGTTGTTTTTCACTTTTTGCTCAAAAGCGTGAGGGCCCCTAACGGATTGAACGTCGATTTTTGGCGCGCCGATTGGTCCGCTTGTTTTGGGCAAAACCCCTTTAACCATTGATCCCAAACGAAAAACGCTCGAAGGTTGATTTCTCGAAATTTGAAGTTGGAATGGTCATTTCGATATTTGTACCTGCCGCTTCAGATTCGGGCGTTATTTCCTTCCCGTAAAAACGGGGAGGAAAAGAAAAGCCCCGGCGTTTCCGCTGGAGCTTCGGTTCGGGCGTAGTTCGAGAACTGCGGGTTTTGTACACCCTGACCGTCACGGTCGTCAAGAAAAATGTTCTTGTAATGTTCTCAAGAGCTTGTCGATCTCGCGCACTGAATAACAGGTTCGTGAACATCGATCCAAAGACCAATGCGCCGGTCAGTTCAGCTTCGCGCCGAGGTCCTTGAGACTTTGTTCGACCATGGCGCCGGCGCGTTTCTCGTCCATGCGGGCCAGAATAAGTTTCTCGGCGGCAGAGGCGGCGGCGTCCGCGGCCAGCGCGCGAATTTCCGCCATGGCGGCGGCTTCGGCCTGAGCGATTTTCTCCTGCGCCTGTTTTCCGCGGCGCTCGATCTGCATGGCCAACGCGGCGCGCATTTCGCCGGCAACACGTTCGGCATCGGCGCGCGCTTCGCTGATGATGGCGGCCGCTTCCGTCTCCGCATTTGCCGATTTGCGCTTGTAGTCGGCAAGGAGAGCCTGGGCCTGGGCGCGCAGACGCGCGGCTTCATCCAGTTCCGCTTTGATCGCCAGCGCGCGGTCATCCAATACGTTGCCGATCATCTTCGGCGCGCCGAGATAGATGATGAGGCCAATGACGATGACGAAACCGACGGCAACCCAGAATTCCGGTTCGAGCAGAAGTTCCACGATCAACCTCCACTTGCCGCTTTGACGGCGGCTGCCGCTTCGTCGGCGGAAACGGTATCTCCCGTCAGACGCGCCACGATGGTGATGGCGGCGTCTTGTGCCGCCTGTGTCACCGACGCCCTGGCTTGAACCCGCGTCGCCTGGATGCGGGTTTCCGCCTTGGCCATCGCGTCCTGCACCTGCGCATCGGCAGCGGCTTTCGCCTTGTCGATCTCGCCGGCGATGCCCTTGCGATTTTCGTCCGCCAGCGCTGTTGCACGGGCGCGGGCACCCGCCAGCGAGGTCTGGTAGGCAGCCGAGGCCGCTTCCGCATCGCCGCGATGCTTCTGCGCTTCGGCGATGTCGCCGTTGATCTTGTCGCGCCGCGTGGTGATCGCGCCGTTGATGCGCGGACCGGCGACGCGCCACACCACCACGAACAGGAACCCGAACGTGATCACGAGCCAGAAAATCTGGCTCGGGAACGTCGTCGTGTCGAACGGCGGGAAGCCGCCCTTCGCTTGCGCGGGGGCAGGCTGCTCCGTCGTCGCGTTCATGGTGCCGGAATCGATCATCGGTCGATCAACAATCTCTTACGTGAACAGAATGATGAGCGCGATCACCAGACCGAACAGGCCCGTCGCTTCGCACAGCGCAAAGCCGAGAAGCAGGTTGGTGGTCTGCGTGGCGGCGGCACCCGGATTGCGCAGCGCGCCCGAGAGATAGCTGCCGAACACGTTGCCGATGCCGATACCGGCGCCGACGAGGGCGATACAGGCAAGGCCGGCACCGATCTGTTTTGCTGCTGCGAGATCCATGTTTTTAAGTCCTTCTGGTCAGTGATGGTCGTGGAGGTGAAGTGCTTCGTTGAGATAGATGCAGGTCAGGATGGCGAACACATAGGCTTGCAGCGCCGCCACCAGCAGTTCCAGCAACATGATCGCGACGATCATGAGCATGGGGCCGATCGAAAGGATCGAAAGGACGCCGCCCGCGGCGCCCAGCATCACCACAAAGCCGGCGAACACCGCGAGCATGGTGTGCCCGGCCAGCATGTTGGCGAAAAGACGGACGGAAAGGCTTACCAGCCGGGTGAAAAACGAGATGATCTCGATCGGCACCAGCAGAACCAGCAGATAGATCGGCGCATCCGGCACGAAAAGCTTCAGGAAACCAAAGCCGTGTTTCACGAAGCCGACGACGATGACCATCGAAAGGATGAAGGCCGTCAGCGCGAAGGTGATCGCAATCTGGCTTGTCACCGTGAAGGACCACGGAACCATGCCGAAGATATTGCAAAACAGGACGAAGATGAATGTGGTGAAGATGAACGGAAAGAACCTAAGGCCGTCTTCGCCTGCCGACGAATGAATCATGTTGGCGACGAACTCGTAGGACATCTCCGCCATGGACTGCGCGCGGGAAGGGATCAGGCGATTGCCGCTCATTGCCAGCGTGAGGAAAAGCGAAGCGGCTGCGACCACGATCACCATGAAAAGCGATTGGTTGGTGAAATAGATGTCGTGATGGCCGATGCTGAAGAGCGGGTGCTCAATCAGCGGCTTCACTTCGAATTGCTCCATGGGATGCATGGCCACGGGGCTAGTTCTCCTCGTCGTCTTGTTTCACCGATGGTGCCGCGGGTGCCGCCGCCATCTGCGCATTCAGTTCATTTGCCGCGCGCATCACGCCGCGAATACCGGCCGCTGCGCCAAGCACGAAAAACACAATCATCAGCCACGGCTTGGTGTGAAATCCGAAATGGCCGAACAGCCAGTCCAATCCCCACCCCATTCCGCCGCCGACCAGAAGCCCCGCGATCATTTCCGTTCCGAAACGGAAAGCGATGCTGGCCTGTGTCGGCGGTGGGCGTTGATCGCCCGTCGCACGCTTGCGTTCTGCCGCGTCGAGCCGCGCACCCAGCCGCTGCAGATCATCCGGTCCGGTGTCGCTCATTGGCTTCCCCGCTGCGGAAATCGCGCGCAATTCCTGGGCCTTCGCGGCTTCCCGAAGGCGCGCGGAACATAGGGACGCCCCCTATAGCTGTCAAGAATGTAAACTGCCCGTAAGCATCTGATTTCATTGATGGAACTACAGCGCGGCGAAATGCGCGCAAGATTCTTGTGCAGTTGCGTGGAATCACTCGGCGGCGGCGACTTCCGCAGCTTCGGACAGGGTGACGGAGACAAGCTGGCTGACGCCGCGCTCGGCCATGGTCACGCCGAACAGGCGATTCATCCGGCTCATGGTCAGCGCGTGATGGGTGATGACCAGGAAGCGCGTGTCGGTGATGCGGCCCATTTCGTCCAGCAGATTGCAGAAGCGGTCGACATTCGCGTCGTCCAGCGGGGCGTCCACTTCGTCCAGCACGCAGACAGGGGCGGGATTCACCAGGAACACGGCGAAGATCAATGCCAGCGCGGTCAATGCCTGTTCGCCGCCGGAGAGCAGCGTCAGGTTCTGCAAGCGCTTGCCCGGCGGGCGGGCGAAGATTTCCAGACCGGCTTCCAGCGGATCTTCGGATTCGGTGAAAGTGAGCTTCGCTTCGCCACCCTGGAACAGTTTGGTGAAGAGCATCTGGAAGTTGGTGTTCACTTTCTCGAAGGATTCCAACAGGCGCTCGCGGCCTTCGCGGTTGAGCGACTGGATACCGCGGCGCAAGCGGTCGATCGCGCCCGCAAGGTCGTCGCGGTCGGTGGTGAGCGTGGTGAGGCGCGCTTCCTGCTCGACGGCTTCTTCCTCGGCGCGAAGATTTACGCCGCCCAGCGATTCACGTTCGGCTTTCAGCTTCTCGACGCGCTTGTCGGCATAATCCTGTGCCGGCAGTTCTTCGCCGTCCTTGATCTCGGCGCGCTCGGGCAACTCTTCGGGTGCGGCGTCCAACTCGTCGCGGATGCGGGTGCGCAATTCTTCGATGCGCGCGGCGGCGGATTCGGACAGCGCCTGCGAGCGGGCGCGTTCCTCGCGCGCGGTGGAAAGCGCGCCATCGGCGGCTTTCACGGCGCGGTCGGCGATGGCGAGGATGCTTTCGGCTTCGGTGCGCGCGTCGGCGGCTTCGTTGCGCGCCGTCTCGGCTGTCGCGATCGCATCCAGCAGCGCGCCGCGCTTGTCGGCGAGTTTTTGCGGCACATCTTCCAGCGCGACGAGTTCTTCATTCATCGTCGCCTGACGGCGGCCGAGTTCTTCGATCTGCGTCGCGGCCGCGGAACGGCGGGCTTCCCAGCGTGAGCTTTCTTCACCGATAGAGGCAAGACGCGAGCTACGGGCAGAACTGGCGCGCGTCATGCCTTCGACGGAAGCGCGGGCTTCGGAATAGGCGCCGCGTGTATCGGCGGTTTCGCCGCGCATCTGCGTGACAGATACAGCAAGCGCCGCACCATCGGCCAAAGCGGCGAGGGCCGCATCGGCTTCAGCTTTGGAGTGAATGGCGGTGTCGCGCGTCTGGGTCAGGCGGCGGATTTCGGCTTCAAGAGAGGCGAGGCGTGACATGCGCTCGGCGGCTGCGCGGGCCGCGCGCGCCGCTTCGTCCTGCGCCGCGACGAAGGCGCGGCTCGATTGCGATTGGTTCTGCTCGGCAACCCGCGCGGCTTCGCGTGCGGCCTGCGATGCATCGCGGACGGCAGAGTAATCGGCAAACAGCGTAGCCTGAATTTCTTTCGCCTGGGCGTTTTCACTTTCCAGCGCGACCAGGCGATTGCGCTGTTCGAGACGAATGGCGGCGGCGGATTGCGCCTCGGCCGACGCGGAGTAGCCGTCCCAGCGCCACAGATCGCCGCGCGCGGATACCAGACGCTGGCCGGGCTTTAGCTGCGATTGAAGCGATTTGCCCTGGTCGTGAAACACAACGCCCGTCATCGAAAGGCGGCGCGCGAGCGCGGCGGGTGCATCGACGAAAGCGCTGAGCGGCTGAACGTCGGCGGGCAGGGCTGTCAGATCGTGCATCGCGCCGAGATCGCGCCAATGATGCGGCGCAGCTTCATCGAGCGGTGCTTCGAGATCGTCGCCGAGCGCGGCAGCGAAAGCTGCTTCGTAACCCGGCTGGACTTTCACCGAGTCCACCAGAGCCGGCCATAGATCGCCACCCTTCGGACGCAGCAAATCAGACAGCGCTTTCGCTTCGGCGGACAATTCCTGCACGGTGCGTTCGGCACCTTGCAACGGGCCGCGTTTCTCCTGCTCGCTGCGTTCGGACGTGTCGAGCGCGACCCGTGCCGCTTCCAGCGCGGCACGCAATTCATCGGCGATAGCACGCGCGTCTTCGGCAGCGGTTTCGGCCGCCTGAACGTCGGGCGCGGCGGCGGCGCCTTCCATCGCGTGATCGAGACGCGTCTGTGCTTCGGTCAGTTGCAGTGTGCTGGTTTCGACCAGTGCGGAGGCGACTTCGCGTGTGCGCTCAAGACCGTTCTTCTGCGCATTCCATTCCGCGAGTTCCGCGTTCAGCCGTTCGAGCTTGCGCTCGCGTTCGGTGAGCGCTTCGGCCAGTTCGGCGGTGCGCGTTTCGGCGGCGGCGAGGTCGCCCTGTGCCCGGGCCGTCGCGGCTTCGAGCTCGGCGGATTCCGCGGAGAGTTTTTCAAGCGCAGTGCTGGCGTCGGCATCGAGCGCCTGTTCGCGCAGCAAATCCTGTTCGCTCTGGCCGATACGCTGGCGCAGGCGCTGCGCTTCCTCGCGCGCGCGCTGTTCCTCGGCATCGAGCGCTTCGCGTTCGACGGTCAGCCGATGCAGGGCTGCGGAACGCTCGGCCTCATGCTGGCGAAGCGGCGGCACTGCCTCGGCGGCTTGAATCTGGATTGTCGAGGCTTGCGCAGCCTGATCGGTGCAAGCGGCGACTGAGGCGCTGGCGGCAACCAACGCTTCTTCGGCATGGCCCATCTGGGCGGCAGCGGCGATCCAGCGCAGATGCAGCGCCAGTGCTTCAGCCTTGCGGATATGGCCGGACAGGTTGCGATAGCGCGCCGCTTGCCGTGCCTGACGCTTGAGCCCCTGCACCGCGGCCTCGACTTCGCGGATGACGTCGTCGAGGCGGTTCATGTTGGTTTCGGCGGCGCGCAACCGCAGCTCGGCTTCGTGGCGGCGCTGATGCAAGCCGCCGATACCGGCGGCTTCTTCGAGAATGGCTCTGCGCGCCAATGGCTTCTGCGAAATCAGCAGGCCGATCTGACCCTGGCGAACGAAGGCGGTCGACGCTGCGCCGGACGACGCGTCGGCGAAGAAAATCTGCACGTCGCGCTGGCGCACATCGCGGCCGTTGATGCGATAGACGCTGCCCGCTTCACGTTCGATGCGGCGCGAAATTTCGATCTGGTCGTAGTCGTTATAGGCCTGCGGCGCCTTGCGGTCGGTGTTGTCGACGTAAAGAATGACTTCGGCCTGATTGCGCGCCGGACGCGCAGACGAACCGGCGAAGATCACGTCATCCATTTCCGAGCCGCGCACGGATGTCGGGCGCGTCTCGCCCATGACCCAGCGCATGGCGTCGAACAAGTTGGATTTGCCGCAACCGTTCGGGCCGACAACCGCCGTGAGCCCTGGCTCGATGAAGAGCTCGGTCGGCTCGACGAAAGACTTGAAACCCGAAATTCTAAGCCGGTTGAACTTCAACGGATACGCGCCCTATCGCACTTGTTCTCTGGCGTTCATTTTTTCGCCAGCACGGAATCCAGATATTTTTTAACGTCGTCGGACGTTTCGAAGTACGGCGCTGTCTCGCCGTTCACGATGAATGTCGGCGTCCCCTGAACGCCGTAGTTCTTCTCGGCATAATCGCCGACCGCCACGATCTTTTTCTGCATCGCCTGATCGTTCATGCACTTGTCGGCCCGGTCCGCATCCATCCCGCCGATGCGCGCCATGTCGATCAGCGCGGCATGAACATCGGGAATGTTGTAGCCGTCCGGATCCCATTTGGGCTGATTCCGATAGAGCAGGTCAATGAACTGAAAATAGTTATCCGCAGGCAAACAGCGGGCGATGGCATCCGCGGCCACGTCTTGAGGGCGCAGCGGGTAAACACGGAACACATAATAGACTTTGCCCGTGTCGATGTAGTCCTTCTTGAGTTCCGGATACATCGTCATGTCGAAATGGGCACAGACGGGGCAGGTCGGCGCAGCATATTCCACCATGGTGATCGGTGCCCTCGGATCGCCTTGCGGGCGATCATAGGGCGACAACGTCACCTGGAATTTCGGCACGCTGGATGTCTGAAGATCGGCATCGCCGGACGGCGCGAAGACAAGATACGCCACGATACCAACCGCGACGAGCGCCAGAATGACGACGCCGATCAATAGCTGCCTGCGATTCATGGATGGGCCGCCGCTATTTCTTCGCCACGATGGAGTCCATGTACTTCTTCATCTCTTCGATGGTCTCCCATGGCGGTGCGGTCACGCCGTTCACGATGAATGTCGGCGTGCTGTTGATGCCGTATTTGGTCTCCGCCGTCTGGCCGACATCGGTGG
>DATCFN010000338.1:0-2778 GCA_036509475.1 Rhizomicrobium sp.
CGGCGATGACGGTTTTATATTTGCCGATAGCAAAAAAATTCCGGCTATAGAAACGGATTTGCGTCGGCCTTCGGCATCTCGGCGATGCCGAGCGATACGCGCATTTTCTTCGACAGCTTCGACGCGACAAGGCCATGCGCGCATTCGAGATAGCCGCGCAATTCGCTCGGCTTCAGCGGCGTCAGCCCTTCCATCTCCACCCAACAGGCGCGCGAAAAATAAGGGCACGGACCGATGCCTTCGATCTGGGTGAGGATTTCATAACTCTCCGCGCTGGCCTTGAACCACAGGCCCCACGGACGTTTGCCTTCCAGCACGATCACCGCGAACATCTTGCCGCCGATCTTGAAGACGCGCCTGTCGCTCCACGGCATGTCCAGCTTCGCGCCGGGAAGGCTCAGGCAGAATTTCTCGACGTCTTTGTAGGTCACGCTTCCGCCGCATCGGCAATGCCGAGCGATGCGCGCAGTTTTCTGGAAAGGCCCGCCGCGACGATGGCGTGAGCGCGGGTCAGATAGGCTTTCAATTCTTTGTCGTTTAGAGCGCTACTACGCTCCAGATACACCCAATGCGCGCGTGCCAGATAGGGTGCGGGAATGATGCCTTTCTGTTTGGTGAGAATGGCGAAACTGGAATCGCCGGCCTTGAACGACATGCCGCGCGCTTTGTCGCCGGGCGGGCCTACCACGGCGAACATTTTGCCGCCGACTTTGAAGACGTGGTCTTCGCCCCACTGCACCGACATGGTCGCGCCAGGCATTTTCTTGCAGAACTTTTCGATCTCGTTATAGGTCATGGTTCGACCGGTTCGAGAATGCCAAGCGTCCTGCGCGCCTGCCGGTAATGCTCCGGCTTGATGTGGCGCGACACCATGCGCACCGCGCCGACGACAATGGCTGCATCGCTCGCAAGACCCAGCGCAACGAAGAAGGCGGGCAGAAAATCGAACGGCAGAATGAAATAGGCGAGCGCGGCGAGCAAAAGTGCTTTGACGCCGGTCGGTGTTCTGGGATCCATCACGCAGAAATACGCCGCGCCCAATTCCTCGGCGTACGGAATCCTTCCGGCGCGATGCAGCAGCGTCGTCCAGAATTTCTTGCGCACGAGTTTCTCGTTGCGCGCCATGACGGCGGGCAGTTGGTACTTCGGCCGTTCCTTGAGCTGATCCATTGCCGCAGTATCTTGCATTGCGCCGCTCGCGGACAAGACGGAACATTGGCGGGATCAGCCAAAGGACCCGTCATGACCGACATTGCCGCACTCCGCCAGCCGCTTGCCACGACGCTGGGCATCGAAATCACCGACGCCACCAAGGACAGGGTCGTGGGGCGCCTGGTCGTGCGCCCAGAGATTTGTACCTCGGGACATATTCTTCACGGCGGCGCGATCATGGCTTTTGCCGATACGCTAGGCGCGACCGGCGCCTTCCTCAATCTGCCGGATGGCGCGGGCACCACCACCATCGAGAGCAAGACCAATTTCATCAGCGGCGCGAAGGAAGGCTCGACCGTCACGGCGGAATCCACGCCGGTGCATGTCGGACGCCGCACCAGCGTCTGGACCACGAAAATCACGCGCGAGGACGGGAAACTCGTCGCCGTCGTGACGCAAAGCCAGATGGTGCTCGTCTAATGCGCTTTTTGGATTAGGCACATTCCCAAAACCGTCATCGCCCGGCTCGTCCGGGCGACCCAATTTTCTTGCGGAAACAAAATGGGTTGCCCGGACGAGCCGGGCAATGACGCAATTTGATAGAGGATAAGCTCAATCTGGGACGTCTCTAGTTGCCGCCGCGTCAGGCTTTGCGGAAAAGGTATAGCGGTCTAAGAGTCCGCCGGGATTTCAAGAACACTTGAGGAAGGACAGACCATGGAACTCAGCTCCAACATTTGCGCCGTCGTCACCGGCGGTGCATCGGGCCTCGGCGAAGCCACTTCGCGCCTGCTCGCCAAGCACGGCGTCAAGGTCGCGATCTTCGACATGCAGAAGGACAAAGGCGAGAAAGTCGCGTCCGAAATCGGCGGCGTGTTCTGCGAAGTGAACGTGACGAATGACGAGAGCGTCGCGGCAGGCTTCGCGAAGGCACGCGCCGCCAACGGTCAGGAGCGCATTCTTGTGAACTGCGCCGGCACCGGCAATGCGCAGAAGACCGCGTCGCGCGACAAGAAGACGGGCGAGATCAAATTCTTCGCCGCCAAGGATTTCGACCGCATCATCCAGATCAATCTCGTCGGCACCTATCGCTGCATCGCGATGAGCGCGGCGGGCATGCTGACGCTCGATCCCTTGGAAGGCGGTGAACGCGGCGCCATCGTCAACACCGCATCGGTCGCGGCGCAGGACGGACAGATCGGCCAGGCGTCCTACACGGCGTCGAAAGCGGGCATCAATGGCGTGACGCTCGTCGTCGCGCGCGATCTGGCGCAGGAAGGCATCCGCTGCAACACGATCATGCCGGGCCTCTTCAACACGCCGCTTCTGGCGGGTGCGCCGGAGCAGGTGAAGCAGGCGCTGGGCGCGCAGGTGCCGTTCCCGCCGCGTCTGGGCAATCCGCCGGAATATGCGTCGCTCGCGGTGCAGATGATCACCAACGGCTATTTCAACGGCGAATGCGTCCGTCTCGACGGCGCGATCCGTATGGCGCCTCGCTGATACGTTTCATCCTCACTCGTCATCGCCCGCTCTATGCGGGCGATCCAATTTCCTTAAAAAGTCGTCCGTGAAGAACTCCCAAGCCATTGATTTTGAATCTTGAACGGGGGCGAGGAAGTAATCGGT
>DATCFN010000339.1:0-6015 GCA_036509475.1 Rhizomicrobium sp.
CAACGCCGTCCTCGCCGCTGCCGGTTACAACTTCCGCCTCCTCATCAGATGGCTGAGATTTTTGTTGTTCAAAATGCTGAACGTCTTCAGCGCCGGCCTTCAGTTCACAACTGCTTGAAAACCGAGTTCTTCACGGTCGACGAAATAGTGAACACATCTACTAGCGCAGGTTTCCGCAAAATCGCTGGATGCGATGGCACGCATCTTCCAGAACCGCATTCGCCGTCGCATAGGAAATGCGAAAGAACGGCGACAGCCCGAACGCCGCGCCGTGGACGATGGCCACGCCTTCGGTCTCCAGAAGTTCGGAAGCGAAGTCTTCGTCGGTCTCGATCTTCTTGCCGCTCGGCGCTGTTTTGCCGATCAGCTTGCGGACGCTCGGGTAGACATAGAACGCGCCTTCCGGCTTTGGGCATTCGATGCCATGCGCCTGGTTGAGCATCGAGACGACAAGGTCGCGGCGCTCCTCGAATATCTTCTGGAACTTCGGGATGAAATCCTGCGTGCCGTTCAAGGCCTCAACGCTTGCCCATTGCGAGATCGACGCCGCGCCGGACACCGATTGTGATTGCAGCTTGGCCATCGCCTTGATCAGCGGCTCCGGCCCGGCGCAATAGCCGATGCGCCAGCCGGTCATCGCATAGGCTTTGGAAACGCCGTTCATGGTGAGCGTGCGCTCATAGAGCCGCGGCTCGACCTGCGCGACGGTGTGGAATTTGAAGCCGCCATAGACGAGGTGCTCATACATATCGTCCGTCAGCACCCAAACCTGCGGATGCTTCATCAGAACGTCCGTCAACGCCTTCAACTGTTCGCGGCTGTAGCACGCGCCGGTGGGATTGCTCGGTTGGTTGAAGATCAGCCACTTCGTCTTCGGCGTGATCGCGCGCTCCAGCGCTTCGGGCGTCAGCCGGAAGCCTTCTTCGAGTTTCGTCTCCACCACGACGGGTTTGCCGCCGCCGAGCAAGACGATATCGGGATAGCTGACCCAATACGGCGCGGGCACGATCACTTCGTCGCCTGCGTTCAGAGTCGCCAGCAAAGCGGTGAACAGAATCATCTTCCCGCCGGGCGACACGAAAGTCTGCGATTCCTTGTAGTCGAGACCGTTCTCTCGTTTGAACTTCGCGGCAATCGCCCTACGAAGTTCGACGATGCCTTCGACGTTGGTGTATTTCGTCTCGCCGCGGCGGATGGCGGCGATAGCCGCTTCCTTGATATTGTCGGGCGTATCGAAATCCGGCTCGCCGGCGCCAAGCCCGATCACATCGCGCCCCGCCGCCTTCAGTTCGCGCGCCTTCTGCGTCACCGCGATGGTCAGGGATGGCTGGATACGGCCGAGCGACTCAGCCAAAAAACCTTTGGGAAGACCGGACACGTGCGCGACTCCTCGGTAAAACCATCTCGTATCAACCGGGGCGGCGGCACGGCAAGAGGACCCATGTCATTTCGGCCATGTGAATAGTGTTACCTTTTCTCAACCGCTGCGGCTTAGCCTGTGGGAGCCGTCCTTCTCTGGGATTTCCGGCCATGCGATCGGTTTTTGCGGTCTTCTTTGCCATCGTCGGTTTCGCGGCGATTTCAGCCTGCTCCCACGACACGGCACCGCCGGTCGGCCGCTGGGAAGGCGTCTATGACACGCAGGACACGGTGATCGCAGCGCGGCTGGAGATCACGGCCAAGAACGACATCTATCTCAGCGCGCCCGATGCGCTGGATATCGGCCAATCTTCGGACACGGACCATGCCGCGATCCGCGAGCATCTCGCCGACGGACTCGCCGACAGCTGGAGCAGCGTGCAGCCGCGCAAGCTGGATTTCGACGGCAAAACCTTTCGCAAGCCGGGAGGAATCGCGCCGCAGGTTGAGTGGGATTCGTCCAAAAATCAGATGACACTAATCGTCTATCTCGGCACACGCCCCGAGATTCACATCGCGCTGCATCCCGTTAAGGATTTCACCGCCATTCCGTTCGCCGCCCTCTAACCTCGATGCTTCTCGCGTATTTGAGTTGCGAGTGCCAAGCTGTGTTCACGGATACGTTCGAACGACACATCGGGCTGGCCTCACAGTGACGTGAATTGGAAAGCAACGCGCCCGTGGCTCGCGAACAAGGGAAAAGCATGCGCGTGTAAGACCTTGCGAGAGATGGGCGTAAAAAGGGCGCGGGGCAGCAAGCCATGGACGCTAGAGCGCCCCGGTGCGACAATCGGCTGTTCGCTCTGGGAGGGTGACATGACAATCCGCGGCATCACGGCTTTCGCAATCGGCAGTCTGGGCCTGATTATGCTCTCTGCATCGGCAGATGCAGCCATCAGCGTGTTGGGAAACGGCCCTTCACTGACCTGTTTCCAATACGCCGAGTTCAGCAGCAACCCAGCGGATGGCATTGAAACCTGCACCTTCGCCCTGGAGGAAACCGCGCTGACGCCGCATGACCGGGCGGCGACCTTGGTGAACCGCGGCATCCTGCGTTCGCGCTTGGCTGACGCAAAAGGCGCATTGAGAGACTATGACGAAGGTTTGCGGATGGATCCGACATTGGGCGAAGGCTATGTCGACCGCGGTGCAGCCAAAATCGTGCTCAAGAATTTCGACGACGCCCTTGCAGACATCAACAAGGGTATTGCGCTGAACGCCAACAGGCTGGAGATCGCTTATTACGACCGGGCGATCATCGATGAAGCACAAGGCAACATCAAAGATGCCTATGCGGATTACAAGAAGGCTGTCGAACTGGAGCCGAATTTCGCTTTGGCCAACGAACAGCTGATGCGCTTCCGCGTCATTCTGCGCAAACATACCGACGGCGCCTGAGCACAAAACATTTTCTGTTGTCTGAAACGACGCGCATTTGCGCGTCGTTTTTGTCGCGCTTCAAATTTGTATACCGGTATTCAGCGCAGCCGAAGCACAGCGACAGACTGATACAAATTCGAGGGTGGGGCGGTCTTTTTTGCGGGCGCGGCGCAACGCACTGTACGGACTGGAAGGAGCGAACCGAACGAGCCTTTACGGTCCTTGCGTCAATCGCGCAACCGGCAAGGTGAGTCGATTCCTCGATCAATCGTGACCGTGCCCGCATCGGCGCTCCACAATGGGTGCGATCACGCGGGCGACCAAACCAAAGCCTGGACCCCGAAAACATGGCAATGGTTTGGCCGCCCACTTCCAACCCCGAATCGCGCACCCGTCATGGGAGCCATGTCCGACGGTTCGGACAGCACTACTGAGTGCATCTCCATAATAGGAATAGCGTCATTTTTGCTGTCCCCGGTGCCGGAAGAAAGGGTATCTGCAGGTCGGCCTTGCAGGTGCCACAATCACCTATACATCTGTAACGCGAAGCGGGCTTGTATTCAGCATTACTCGGGCTATGAAGATGTCGAGCGGCAGCCCCCTGCCGCCCTTTGAAGCGGTGAAATTTCCATGAAACGCAATTTTCTCTCCTCGTCCGCCATCGTCCTGGCGCTGGCCGTTTCAGGGTGCGCAACCGAGCCGCCGCACGCATTGAAGCCCACTTATGTGCCGTCGAACTTCACGGCGCCGATCAGCCCTGACGCAGCCCTGTGGCCACAAGCCGATTGGTGGAAGGGCTTCAACAGCGACGAGCTGAACGGCCTTATCGACACTGCGCAGAAGAACAACTTGGACCTTTCGACGGCGATGGGTGCGGTTCTGCAAGCGGAGGGTAACGCCGAAATCGCGGGCGCCCCGCTTTTCCCGCAAATCGGTCTTGGGTCCGGTGCGACGCGAAGCCGTTCCGGAGGCGGCACGGGCAACACGTACAACCTGTCTCTGAATGGGTCCTTCATTTTGGATATCTGGGGCGAGGCGCGCGATAATTTGCGCGCAGCTGACGAAGCGGTGAAGTCCTCGCGCTATGCGCAGGAGGAAGTGGCGCTCACCGTTACAGCCGGTGTCGGCACGACCTATCTGGACGTTCTGGCGCTGCGCGAACGCGTGACGATCGCGCAAGCCAACATCGCCGCAGCCAAACGAATTCTGTCGATCACGCAGGCAAAAGTGACGAACGGCGTGTCATCCCGCCTCGATCTGGCGCAGCAAGAAGCGCAAGTCGATACACAGGAGGCGAGCATCCCGCCGGTGCTGGAGCAGGAACGTGAAGCGCGCTACGCGTTGGCCATCCTCCTGGGAGAATTGCCGGAAGGATTCGACGTTCAGGCGAAGAATCTGGATAGCGTCGTTGGTCCGGCCGTACGCCCCGGCTTGCCGTCTGAACTTTTGCGCCGACGTCCGGATGTTGCCGAGGCCGAAGCAAATCTCGCTTCGGCGCATGCCAGCGTCGATGCGGCGCGCGCCGCATTTTTCCCGCAAATTGGATTGAGCGCGTCGGGCGGCTACGCAAGTGCGTCTGTCGGGAGCCTGGTGAAAAACTCCAACTTGGCGTGGAGCATCGGCGCATCGTTGCTGCAGACAATTTTCGATGGCGGCACGCTTGAAGGCGGCTTGCATGTCAGCAAAGCGCAGCAGATTCAGTTGGTCGCGACATATCGCAAAACCGTTCTGACCGCGTTCTCCGATGTGGAAACGTCGCTAGGACAGGTGGCGAGCCTCACCGAGCAGGAGCGCCTTGAAACCAATGCTGCGAATGCGGCCTCGGAAGCCTTCAAGATTTCCGAGATCCAATATCGGGAAGGCGTTACCGACTTGCTCACCGTGTTGACGGCACAGCAGACGCTGTTCACGGCGCAAGACCAACTCGTACAGATCAAATTGGCGCGTCTTCAGGCAGACGTGAATCTCTACAAGGCGCTTGGCGGCGGCTGGACCGAGGCCGATGAAGATGCCACTCAGCCGATCCCGCAGACGAATACGCCGGTGACGCCGTCATCCATGCCGGGGCCGGGCGCACAGCCCGCGTCTTCCATCCCGACAACGCCGGGACCGACATCCGTTCCCAACGAGCCGGCGGTGACGCCGACACCCGGCAGACGACCGCACGGCTGATCGCTAGCGGTGCCCGAGAACCGGGTGCGGCTTATAAGGTTCGGCCAAAGCCTTTAATTCGGCGTCGTCGAGCTTGAGAGAAGCGGCAGCGATTGCGTCCTGCAAGTGGCCGATCTTGGACGCGCCGACGATGGGTGCGGTGACGCCGCGTTGCTGCATCAGCCAGGCCAGCGCCACCTGCGCGTTCGGCACGCCGCGTTTCTGCGCAACCTCCGTCACCCGATCCACCACGGCAAAATCGCTGTCGTGATAATACATCGCGTGCGCGAACTCGTCGGATTTTGCCCGCATCGTCTCGCCCTTGTCCTGACGTCGGCGATTGCCCGCCAGAAATCCACGCGCCAACGGACTCCACGGAATAACAGCGACACCTTGGTCACGGCAGAGCGGCATCATCTCGCGTTCTTCTTCGCGATAGATGAGGTTGTAATGGTTCTGCATCGAGACGAAGCGCGTCTTGCCCATCTCCTTCGCCAGCGAAAGGTATTTCGCGAATTGCCACGCATACATGGACGAGGCGCCCACGTAGAGCGCCTTTCCCGCTTTCACCACGTCATGCAGCGCCTCGATGGTTTCCTCGATAGGCGTGGCCGGGTCGAAACGGTGGATTTGATATAGGTCCACATAGTCCATGCCGAGCCGCGTCAAGCTGGCGTCTATGGCATGCACGATATGCTTGCGCGACAAGCCGCCTTCGTTCGGCGTTTTGCCCATCGGATTGAACACCTTGGTCGCAAGCACATATTGTTCGCGGTTGCCGCCGAATTCCTTGAGCGCCCGGCCGGTGACTTCTTCGCTCGCACCCATCGAGTAAATATCGGCGGTATCATAAAAATTGATACCGGCCTCGAACGCAGCCTTGAAGAACGGCTTGCTCGCCTCTTCGTCCAGCACCCAGTCACGCCATTTGGGCGTGCCGTACGTCATCGTGCCAAGACAGATTTTCGAAACCTTCAGGCCCGTTGTGCCAAGTCTCACCATGTCCATGGGGACGTTCCTCCATATCGCTGGAGGCAGTTTAGAGCGCGGGGCCGATCGAGAGCG
>DATCFN010000340.1:0-7671 GCA_036509475.1 Rhizomicrobium sp.
TGAGGGTGAAGAGATCCATCAAGGTGCGCTGGCCTTCGAGCGTCATTCCCGCGACGCCGCGCGCCTGCAAGGCCAGCCGCGCCAGATCGCGCAAACCGCCGCCGGCATTGGGCGGCGATTTCAGCACCAGATCGCGCAGCACATCCGCCGCTCTATCGACGGCTTCATAGTAAGCAGGCAGACGTTCCGCATCGCGCTGCGAAAAGCGCGCGACTTCTTTTTGCGTGCGCTCCAGCCCGCCGCCGACTTCCAACCCGCCACCTTCCGGCAGCGGAATGAAATTGGCGATGGTGCGCTCCACGATCTTCAAGCCGTGGCCGTGCAGGTCCATGTCGGCGATGATTTTCGGGTTCAGCAGGCTGACGGCATAGCTGGCGACGGAGTTGCGGAAACCCGGATGAAACTCCTGCGTGATGGCCGCGCCGCCCACCATTTCGCGCCGCTCCAGCATCAAAACCTTGAGGCCGGCGCGGGCGAGATAGAAGGCGCAAACGAGTCCGTTATGGCCCGCGCCCACGAGAATGGCGTCGTAACGCTTTGACATAATTAACCTTTTTACGTGATCCCCGCAGTATAGCGCGTTTTGCCGGGTCCGCTATGCGCTCCGCGCGCTTGAAATTACCTGCCTGAGCAGCCATTGCTTAGACAGTAACCGGATGAGCAGCACCATGGCCAAACCCTTCTACAACCCCGAGACCTACGGCGCGCACCAATCCATCGGCTGCTGGGCGCGGCGGCTGAACAACCTGATGACGCCGCAGGCCGAAGCGCTGTTCGCGGAGGAAGACCTCACCTTCTCCCACTGGATCGCAATGATGAGGCTGCGCGATGGCGTTTCCGCCACCTGTGCCGATCTTTCGCGGCACATGAATTACGACAGCGGCGCGACCACGCGGCTTGTCGATCAGCTCGAACAACGCGGATTGGTTGAGCGCGTGCGCAGCAAATCGGACCGGCGTGTCGTGAACCTGTCGCTGACCGCGGCGGGGCGCGACACCGCCAAGTCGTTGTCGGTGCGCGTCGTCGATTACTGGAATGACCTGCTGGACGGTTTCTCGCACGAAGAAGCCGCGATGTTGATTTCTCTGTTGATGCGGCTGGTGACGCGCATGGAATCCGAACCGATGCGCGCCAAGAAAACGCGGGCGGCGTGATGAAACGATTTCTGACCCTTGCGCTATGCGGCACGATCCTGAGCGGCTGTGTCGATGCGCCGTCCACGACGCCGAGCCAGACCCCGCTCGCCTCGCAAACACTGGGGCTGGGTTCCGAGCAAACGCCCGTCATCGCCGACGATTGGTGGACGGCGTTCGGCGATCCGCAACTCAACATGCTGGTCGATGAGGCACTCAAAGGCAGCCCGACACTCGCCATTGCCATGGCGCGCGTGCGCGAGGCGCAGTCGGAGCTGTCGTCCACCCGCGCACAGACCTATCCGCAAGTGACGTTCGACGCCAACGACCAGTACACGCGCTTCAGCAAGAACTACATCATCCCGCCGCCCTTCGCCGGTGAAACGAAATGGTACGGCACGGTGGGCGCGAACCTGTCATGGTCGCTCGATCTCTTCGGCAAGCAGGCGGCGCAGGTGGATCGCGCGCGAGAGACGGCAAACGCCGCCGCGCTCGATGCCACGGCCGCGCGCCTGTTGCTCGCCGGATCGGTGACGCAGGCTTACATCGGTTTATGGCGCAACGATGTGCTGATCGATGTCGCCGAACAGACCGTCAAACAGCAAAGTGGCATCAACACGCTTACAGCGGGCCGCGTGCGCGCCGGATTGGACAGCCCCGCCTCGCAGAAACAATCCGAAGCATTGCTCGCTCTGGCACAGGAAGACCTGACGCAAGCCACCGGCAATCGCGATCTCGCCGTGCATCAGATCGCGGCGCTGATCGGGCGCGGCGCGGATGCCTATGCCATCACGCGCCCGCAACTGCGCGATGCGGCGCTTGGACTGCCGCAAAACCTGCCGGTGGATTTGCTGGCGCGGCGCGCCGACATCGCCGCCGCCGAAGCGCGCATCGCGGCCGCAACGGCGGGGCGGCAGGCGGCGCATCAGGCCTTCTATCCCGACATTAATCTGGTCGGCTCGCTCGGCTGGGCGGCCATCGGCCTGTCGCCGTTGTTCAGCGCCAGCGCCGTGCAGGCCGGCATTGGCCCGGCGATCCATCTGCCGATTTTCGATGCCGGAAAGTTGCGCGCGGACTATGCAGGCGCCACCGCGCAACTCGATGAAGCAGTCGCGGACTACAACCAGTCCGTCGTCATCGCCGTGAAGCAGACCGCCGATGCGCTGACGGATATCGACACGCTGCGCAAGCAATCGGCGCAGCAGAAAATCGCGCTCGACGCCGCCAATGCGAGTTTCGACTTCGCGACGCGGCGCTATCGCAGCGGCCTCAGCCCGCAATCCAACGCCCTCGACGCCGAAACAATTCTGATTCAGGCGCGGCGGCAGAACGCGGCGCTCGCAGCGGACACAGCCTCGGCGCGGGTGGGACTGCTCATGGCCCTCGGCGGCGGCTTCACGCCGGACAATTCCAGCAAAACGATTTCAGCCAACCAGGATAATGCCCAATGAGTGACGCATCACCCGCCGGCCGCCACCACGAACCCTCGCGCCGCACCCAGCTTCTGACCATCCTGGGGATTGTGGTCGTGGTCGGCGCAATCCTCTATGCACTTTATTACTTCCTCTATGCCGCACATTTCGAAGGCACCGATGATGCCTATGTCGGCGGCGACGTCGTGTCGATCACCAGCCGCGAGCCGGGAACGATTCTGGCCCTGCATGCCGACGACACCCAGACGGTGAAGCGCGGCCAGCTTCTGGTCGAACTCGATCCCATCAAGCCGCAAGTCGCGATGCAACAGGCCGAAGCCAATCTCGGTCAGGCCGTGCGCATGGTGCGCACCAATTTCTCCAAGGTGAATCAGTTTCGCGCACAAGTCGCCGCCGCGAAAGTCGGATTGGCACAGGCACAAAGCGACTACCGCCGCCGCGCGTCCGCGGGCAATGCCGTGTCGTCCGAAGAGTTGGCGCATGCGCGCGACGGCATCGCGGGCGCGCAGGCTTCGCTCGATGTTGCGCAGAGCGGATTGGCGCAATCGCTCGCGTCGGTTCAGGGCACGAATGTCTCGGACAATCCCGACGTGCTCGCCGCCATCGCCAGTCTGCGCCAGGCGGCGGTGGTTCTGGGGCACATGAACCTTTACGCGCCCGTCGATGGCGTCATCGCGCAGCGCACCGCGCAACTGGGCCAGCAGATCGCGCCCGGCACGCCGTTGATGGCTGTCGTCCCGCTCACCGATGTCTGGGTCGACGCAAACTTCAAGGAAGGCCAGCTTGAGGACATGCGCATCGGTCAGCCGGTGTCGGTGACCGCCGACATCTATGGCGGCAGCGTGAAGTATCACGGCAAGGTTATCGGCCTTGGCGCGGGCAGCGGTAGCGCCTTCGCGCTGTTGCCGCCGCAAAACGCGTCCGGCAACTGGATCAAGATCGTGCAGCGCGTGCCGGTGCGCATCGCGCTCGACCCGAAAGAGTTGCGCGATCATCCCTTGCGCGTCGGCCTGTCGGTGGATGTCAGTGTCGACATCAGCGACACGTCCGGCCAGAGCATGGGCTCGTCGACGCCGCAGCGCGTGATGCAGGGCGAGGCCAATGACGGCGGCGGCGCGCAACTGGACCGATTAATCCAGCGCATCCTGAAACAGAACGGCGCGTAACAGGCGATGAGTGCGTCCGGCGCGGCACCCATGAAACCGATGGCAGGCACGCAGCTCGCCATCACGGCGATCGCACTTGCGCTCGGCACGTTCATGCAGGTGCTGGATTCCTCCATCGCCAACGTGTCGCTGCCCACCATCGCCGGGAATCTGGGCGTCAGCACCGATCAAGGCACATGGGTCATCACCTCTTTCGCCGTGGCGAACGGCGTGGCGGTGCCGCTGACCGGCTGGCTCATGCAGCGCTATGGCGTGGTCAAGGTTTTTGTCATCTCGGTGCTGGCATTTACCGCGTCGTCGCTATTGTGCGGCATCGCCTGGAGCCTGCCTGCCCTGATCTTCTTCCGCATTCTGCAGGGCGGCATGTCGGGGCCGATGATCCCCGGCTCGCAGGCTTTGTTGATCTCAATCTTTCCGCCGCAGAAGCGCGCGACCGCGCTGGGCATCTGGTCGATCACCACGCTGGTCGCGCCCATCGTGGGCCCGATCCTCGGCGGCTTTATTTCCGACAACTATCATTGGGGTTGGATTTTCCTCATCAATGTCCCCGTCGGCATCCTCGCCGCATTCTTGTGCTGGACCAACCTGTCCGATCGCGAGACGCCGACGCGGCAGCTTCCCATCGACACCGTTGGCCTCGGGCTTCTGGTGATCTGGGTCGGCACGCTGCAAGTGATGCTGGACACGGGAAAGGATGCGGACTGGTTTTCATCGCCCGCGATTGTCATCGAAGCGCTGATCTCGGCAGTCGGGTTTGTCGCCTTCCTCATCTGGGAGTTGACGGAGAAACATCCGGTCATCGATCTGTCCCTGTTTCGCTTCCGGAATTTCACCTTCGGCACCATCGCGTTTTGTCTCGGCTATGCGGTGTTCTTCGCGAACGTCCTTCTGATGCCGCTGTGGATGCAGACCAATCTCGGCTACACGGCGACATGGGCGGGGCTCGTCGCCGCACCGTCCGGCGCCGTCGCGGTTCTGCTGACACCCATCGCGGCGCGGTTCATGTCGCGGGTCGATGCGCGCTGGCTCGCCACCGTCGCATTCGGCGCGTTCGCCTGGTCCTATTTCCTGCGCTCCGATTTCACGAATACGGCGGGCTTCTGGGATTACGTGATGCCGCTGATAATTCAAGGCATCGCGATGAGCACCTTCTTCGTCGCCATGCTGACGATCTCGCTGGACGGCATTCCGCCAGAGCGGATTCCATCGGCATCGGGCATCTCCAATTTCGCGCGCATCACGGCGGGCGGCTTCGCGGCTTCGATCATCACGACGGCATGGGATCGCCGCGAGGCGCTGCATCAGAGCCGGCTCGCGGATTCCTCCAGCGCCTATAACCCGATCATGCAGCAGGCGATGGCGCATCTGCACAGTTTCGGATTCACCGACCCGCAATCCTACGCCACGCTGGCGCACAGCATGGCGACGCAGGCCTACCTGCTCGCGTCCGACGACCTGTTCTGGATTTCCGGCTGGCTCAGCATCGCCATGATCGTGGTGGTATGGATGGCGCGCCGCGCCGTCAGCGGCGGCGGCCCGCCAGTGGCTGCGGACTAGTTCGTCACGCCTGCCCGAAAACATGTCGCGAAATGTCTTGGTTTGGTGCGCCGACAATACAGGCAGATTGAAGAAGCAGACCATCCTGCTTACCTCAATGACCGGGTTATTGACGGGCGAATGACGATGAGAAAGAGCGCGATAGTTTTGCTGACCGTTGGACTGTTCGCATCCGGCTGTTGGGCAGTGGCGCAGGCGGCCTCCGGCGGTCATAGCAGCGGTGGTCATAGCAGCGCCGGTCACAGCGGCGGCGGACATTTCAGCGGCGGACATTCCGGCGGCGGTCATGGCGGACATCATGGCGGCGGCGCATTTTACAGCGGCATCGGTATAGGCGCGGGACTTGGCGCGCTCTATTACGGAAGCCCGTACTGGAATGGATACGGCGCTTACGACTATCCCGATTACGACGACTCCGATGCGCCGCCGCCCGATGCGTATCCCACCGGCGATGAACCGCCTGTCGCATCAAACGGCCCCGGCGCCATTCCCTACTGGTATCACTGCGACAAGCCGGAAGGGTTTTATCCTTATGTGAAAACCTGCGACCACTGGCAGCCCGTTCCCGCAATGCCGCCGCCTCCGCCATCCGCACCCGGCGATCGGGCCCCGGCGCAATAAGCGAGCAGACCTGTCGCGCGCCTCGCCGGCATTGCAACCGCTGAACGGCGGCTTCATGCTCTTTCCACAACGGGAGGGCGGATATGCGGTCCATTGAAATTGGCGTCGTCGTTTTGGCCATTGCGCTTCTTGGCGGAGGCAACGTTATGGCGGCTGATGCACCCGCACCTCAAACGACTCAAACCGCCGAACGCATGCCGCAAGAATCCAACGGCTATACGCGTTACGAATTGCTGGCGCCGGGCTCCGGCAAATTCCGCATCATCTACGACATCACCGCGATACGTCCCGGCGCGACGGCGTTCTTCAATCCGATCCGCAAAGGCAGCATCGCCTCGGACGAAACCGTTCTGGATCGTGCCACAGGCGCGAAACTGTCGTTCAGCATCGTGTCAGGTGACGCGGCAAAAACGGGCGGCCTGCCCGACGCGGACACCAGCTACGACTACATCCGCGTGCAACTCGCCCGGCCCGTACCGCCGGATGGCGGCGAAGGACGCATCCGCATCGAAAAAACCTACGAAGACGCAAAAAGCTATTATCAGAACGGCAACGTCATCGTTTTCGACCGCAGCCTCGGCATCAAGCGCAATTCGGTCATCCTGCCGCAAGACTATGGGTTGATCGATTGCAATTACCCGGTGCAGGTGGAGCAGGAAGCCGATGGCCGCATCAAGGTCAGTTTCCTCAACAACACGCCAGGCGAAGCGCCGCTGAAATTGTCCGCGCGGCCGATGCATCTGGTGTCCACGCCGTCCAGCGTGCGCAGCCGCATCGAGGAACGCGCCGCGCAGACGCGCGACATCGTCTATTTTCTGCGCCAGCCGGAGACGCACACCTTCGATCTCTATCACGACTACACCGAAGAACGCCCCGGCATGAGCCGATATGTTAACGTCGTGCGGACAGGAAGCGCGGCGTCCAACCCGTCGGCGCGCAATCTGGATACGGGCGCGCAGATCCCCGCGCAAATCCTGAAAGGCGACGCGATCACCAAGGCCGGCATCAGCGATCCCGACCTGCCCGCCGTCACGCCGCAATCCGAAGTCGTCGTGTTCAACTACACGCCGTTGAAAGCCGGACAGTCCATCCGCTTGCGGATGTCCGAAACCTATACCGATCCCGGACGCTACAATTTGGTGGGTGACGAGCTGGTGTTCGACCGTTCCTTCGGCCGCCCCGCGAATGCGGTGGTGTTGCCCGCGGGCTGGATGCTGACCAACTCGACCATTCCGGCACAGATCAGCACGATGGACGACGGCCGCGTGCGGCTGGATTTCATTAACGCGCGCGGCGACGAAATCGGCGTGCTCATCACGGCGCGAAAAGTGAATTAAAAAAGAATGCAAACCGCAGTGCGGATGCTGGCCAATACCAGCGCTCCTCACAGAGCCGTTACATAACGACTATGTGACCGACACTTCGACAGCCGCCGTAGCAAGCTTATGCGGGGTTCTATTGAAATGACGCATGGAGCGATCGGCGCAACACGGCGGCCACGATGTGGCCGGACAATCGACGCAAGACGCGCGGGATGGGCGCGCGCCGAAATTCGTCCAGCTCGTTGAGAGCGAAACCGGCGCATCCCTTCATGAAAAGCTTTATCAGCGCGTGCGGGAACTTATTCTCTCCGGCAAATTGAGCCACGGCGCGCGACTGGCGCCGTCGCGCAGTCTGGCCGCTTCGTTGGGTGTGTCGCGCAACTCCGTGCTCACCGCGATCGACCGGTTGATCGCGGACGGGTTCCTCGAATCGCGAAAG
>DATCFN010000341.1:0-4271 GCA_036509475.1 Rhizomicrobium sp.
GGCTGGCGCTGCCGGGCAGGCCACCCGGCGCACCCGCGCGTTCCGGCCAGCCTCGGACATCGCGCCGCCTTGCCGAACCCGCCCCGCGATCTGCTAAGTTCCCTCAAACGCCATTTCGAACAACGAAACACCGGAAACGCCCGACCATGAGCAATCCAAATTTCACGCCCCCGCCGGGCTGGCCGGCCATGTCCATTGCACAGGCCCATGCCATGCTGACCGCGCCGGGAACGCCGCTGGAGATGGACGAGGTCGTCATTCGCGGCGTGAAAACCCGCATCTGGAAGAACCTGCCGCCGACCTTGCGCGAACTTCTGGTCTTGGCGCGCGCCGCCCACGGGCACAAGGACTTCCTCGTCTATGAAAACGACCGCGCGACCTATGAGAGCTTCTATCGCGCTGCCGTGGCGGTCGCCAACGAACTTCTGAAGCAGGGCATCAAGAAGGGCGACCGCATCGCCATCGTCATGCGCAACATTCCCGAATGGCCCGCGATCTTTTACGGCGCGGAGATTGTCGGCGCGGTGGTCACGCCGCTCAACGCATGGTGGACAGGACCGGAACTGGAATACGGGCTTGTCGATTCCGGCACCAAGGTTGCTTTCGTGGATGCCGAACGTCTCGAGCGCATTTCCGAGCATCTGGTGAATTGCCCCGACCTCAAGCGCATCTATGTCAGTCGTTACTCGGATGAATTGCCCAGCCCCATCGTCAAACGGCTGGAAGACGTGCTGGGCAACGTCAATGACTGGATGAAGCTGCCCGATGCGGCTTTGCCTGACGTAGCGGTGGGACCGGACGATGACGCGACCATTCTTTATACGTCCGGCACGACCGGCAAACCGAAAGGCGCGCTCGGCACCCATCGCAACATGCTGTCGAACATCATGGCGTCCGCATCCGTCGCGGCGCGCAATTTCCTGCGCCGGGGCGAAACGCCGCCGGTCGCCAATCCCAACGATCCGCAGCGTTCGACCTTGCTGTCGGTACCGTTCTTCCACGCCACCGGATGCTTCGCGGTGATGAATCCCACCATCGCAGCGGGCGCGAAGATCGTGCTGATGCGCAAATGGGAACCGGAACTGGCGATGCAGCTGATCGAACGCGAGAAGATCAACGGTGCGGGCGGCGTGCCGACCATCGCCTGGCAGCTGATCGAACACCCCAACCGCCACAAATACGATCTGTCGTCGCTGGAAAGCGTGTCTTACGGCGGTGCGCCGTCGGCGCCGGAACTGGTGAAGAAGATCATCGAGGCGTTCCCCAAATCCGCCGCCGGCAATGGCTGGGGCATGACGGAAACCTCCGCCACGCACACCTCCAACAGCGCCGAGGATTATCAGAACCGCCCGAACAGTTGCGGCCCCGCCGTGGCGGTGTGCGACATCAAGATCATGAATATCGAAGGCACCAAGGAGCTGGCGCGGGGCGAGGTTGGCGAGTTGTGGGCCTGCGGTCCCAACATCGTGAAAGGCTATTGGAACAAGCCCGACGCGACGGCGGCGACCTTCGTGGACGGCTGGGTGAAGACCGGCGATCTGGCGCGCATCGACGAAGAGGGCTTCTGCTTCATCATCGACCGCGCCAAGGACATGCTGATCCGCGGCGGCGAGAACATCTACTGCATCGAAGTCGAGAACGTGCTCTACGAACATCCCGCCGTGATGGATGCGGCGCTGGTGGCCGTACCGCACAAGCAGCTTGGCGAGGAACCCGGCGCTGTGGTGCATTTGAAGCCGGGCATGCGCGCGACAGAAGACGATCTTCGCCAGTTCGTGGCCGGCAAGCTGGCGGCGTTCAAGGTTCCCGTGAAGGTGGTGTTCTGGCCGGAAACCCTGCCGCGCAACGCGAATGGAAAAATTCTGAAGACGGCACTGAAAAAGATTTTTGCCGAGCCGGTCTAGGCTGTTCTGCGGACCGCAGGGGGCCTATCGTCCCGGCCAGCAAGAGCGACGATCAACAAGGAGAGTAAGAATGGGTGCCAGTGGAATGAACGCGAAAAAGAAAGACAAGCGCCGCCGTCACGCGGAATCGCGCAAGATCCGGCGGGAAGCCGCCGCTACCGTCGCGGAAAGCCGCCCGCAGCCCCGCCGCCCTTCGGCGAACAAGGCCGGCGCGTAATTCCGGCGCTATCGCATTTGAAAACCCGTCGGCATTGCCGGCGGGTTTTTCGTTGGCCGGTGGCGGCGGGAGAAATATAATTTCCCAATTCTCGCAAAATATAAAGGAATAATTGTCTTGCGAGCGTAACGGTCAGGGCGTACAAAACCCGCAGTTCAAGAACTACGCCCAAACCAAAGCTCCAGTGGAAACGCCGGGGCTTTTTTGTTTTGCCGCTTAACCTCGTCTGTCATCCCCGGCCGAGCGACCGTCCATAGCGACAGCGTATGGACGGCGCGAGGGGAAGGGGACCCAGGCGTCGAAGACCGCCCGCAATCGGTGGGCACATAACGCGTTGTCTTAATCTTGTCTTACATCAAACCACCTGGGTCCCCTTCCCCTCGCTGTCTTGTTCATTCGCGACGCGAATGAACAAACGCTCGGCCGGGGATGACAGATTATTTGAAAACGGAGAAACACCATGCCCAACCGCTGCTAATCCTCGCCCTGCCGCGCTTACGCTGCCGCTAAGCGCCCCCGCGCGCGGGTCAGAGGGACCCTCGAATTTTTCGCAAAACAACCGCGCCAAAATGGGCGCGGTGAAATCGACGTTCAATTGTCCCAGCGCCGTGCGGCGTCGTCGTCCGACAATTTGGCTTCGACCCAATGGGGTTCGCCGCCGCGCTCTTCCTGTTTCCAGAACGGCGCGCGGGTTTTCAGATAGTCCATCAGAAATTCGCAGGCCGAAAAAGCCGCGGCGCGATGCGACGCCGACACCGCGACCAGAACGATCTGCTCGCCCGGCACCAGCCGGCCGATGCGGTGAATTACTGTCACGCCGAGAAGCGGCCAGCGTTTGGCGGCTTCGTCCGCGATGCGCGCAATTTCCCGTTCGGTCATGCGCGGATAGTGTTCCAGCATCAGCGCCGTCATCCCGTTATCGGGGCGCACCAGGCCGGTGAAGGTCGCGACGGCGCCGGTGTTGGGCAGTTTCGACAGCGCGGAGATTTCCGCGGCGCTATCGAAATCTTCGGTCTGGATTCGGATCGTGATCATCCGCCCGTCACCGGCGGAAAGAACGCCACTTCATCGGCGTCGCTGAGAATGGTGTCGAACGATGCGTGATCCTGATTGACCGCAACCCGCATCCGGCGCAAATCGGCAAACGCATCGCCATAGCCGCCGCCGAAGTTTTTCAAATGTGCGGCAAGATCGGCAACGGTTCTGACATGCGCGGGCAGCGTCAGCGTTTCTTCGCCGCGGCCGATCTTCTGCCGCACCCAGGCGAAATAGAGCAACGTCACGCTATTCTCCCGGCTCGGGCGCGCGCTGGGGCTGAAGATAGGCGAGGCCCGCGTTGAAATAGACGACGCCGGTATAGACCGTAAGGCCAGCCGCGACCCACAGCGCGAAATAGGCGAAGTAGGCCGCGCCGGGCGCATACTGGTCCGCAATCGGGCCGAGGATCATCGCGCCGATAGCGATCATCTGGATGGTCGTCTTCAGCTTGGCCACCGCGGTGACGCGAATTTTCACGCGCGTCTCGGCGAGAAATTCCCGCAATCCCGACACCAGGATTTCGCGGGAGAGGATGATCAGGGCCGGAACGAGCTTGAGAAGGCTGCTGAGGCCGGGTTCAAGATTGAACTGCTCGACGTTGCCTTCGGCCACGATCATCATCAACGCCACCGCGACCAGCACCTTGTCCGCGATAGGGTCCAGCATGCGGCCGAAATCGGAACCCGCGTTCAGCCTGCGCGCGGCAAGCCCGTCCAATGCGTCGCTCAATCCGGCGATGCAGAAAATCACGAACGCGATAAGCCGCGCCGTGTCGCCTGGCAGCGCGAAGGCGATGACGAAAACCGGCACCAGAAGAATGCGCGAAATGGTGATGATGTTGGGAAGGCGATACATGTCGCTACCTTAGCACTCAGCCCGCCGGGTGGAAGAAGTCGTAGACCTTTTTTGCCATCGCGTGGCTGACGCCGCCCACCGATTCGAGGTCGGCGAGGCTGGCGCCCGCGACCGCCCGGGCCGATCCGAAGTGCTGCAGCAACGCGCGTTTGCGCGCCGCGCCGATGCCCGCGATTTCGTCCAGTGGATTGGCTCCGATGGCCTTGCTGCGCTTCTTGCGATGGCTGCCGATGGCGAAGCGATGGGCTTCGTCGCGC
>DATCFN010000342.1:0-7989 GCA_036509475.1 Rhizomicrobium sp.
GCAGCGTTCTGCGCGCATCGCCTGACGATGCTTTGCTGGATGCCGCCATCGATGCGGCCATCGCACAGAAGCCGAAGGGCCATGACTTCATTATCGACCGGCGCCACCCTGGACCTGCTGTGCCGCGCAACATGTCTTTGACGGGCGGCTAGGATGACCACGAAAAAAGTACATTTCGTCGCTTCGCATGCCGCCGACGCGCAGGCCGCGTTGAAAGCCATGTACAAAAAGCACAAGGACGACGGCCCCGAAGCCGCCGACGTGATCGTGGCGCTCGGTGGTGACGGCTTCATGCTCCAGACGCTCCACGATTTCCTGAACAAGCAGAAGCCGATCTACGGCATGAACCTGGGTTCTGTCGGCTTTCTGATGAACGAATATCGCGAAGAGGGGCTTGAGGCGCGGCTGGCGGCGGCAGAACCGGCGCAGGTCCATCCGTTGCGCATGAAAGCCACGACCGCGGACGGCAAAATGCACGAAGCCCTGGCTTTCAACGACGTGTCGCTTCTGCGCCAAACCCGGCAGACCGCGAAGCTGCGCCTTCTCGTCGATGAAAAAGTCCGCGTCCAGGAACTCATCGGCGACGGTGTGTTGATATCCACCCCGGCCGGCAGCACGGCCTACAACCTCTCCGCGCATGGCCCGATCCTGCCGATCGACGCCGATCTTCTGGCGCTGACGCCCATCAGCGCTTTCCGTCCGCGCCGCTGGCGGGGCGCCCTGCTCTCGCACCGTGCCCGGGTGCGGTTGGAAATCCTCGAAAACCTCAAGCGGCCCGTGAGCGCGGTAGCCGACGCCCTGGAAGTCCGCAACGTCACCAGCGTGGATGTCGCCGAAGATCGCTCGATCAGCATGACCATGCTGTTCGACGCCGGGCACAGCCTCGACGAGCGCATTCTGGCCGAACAGTTCGTGGATTAAGCTCTAGGCAACAACTAGGCGCTTTTCGCGGACCATCCGTTCGCCGCCGGACAAAGATTTACGCCGCTTTAAGCCTCCGCGCATAGTTTGAACGGGAAATATCTGGAGCGTCTCGGGATTTCGTCCCGCGGCACAAAATGAGCGGCTATCGTTTCGACCGATTGAAGATCATGGTTGTCGATGACAACGTGCATATGCGCAAAGTCGCCACGACGATCCTGCGCGCTTTCGGCGTCATTCAGATCCAGGAAGCGCACGATGGCGGAAGCGCCTGGAAAATGCTTTCCGAATTCAATCCCGATGTCGTTTTTCTCGACTGGATGATGGACGGGATGTCCGGGTTCGACTTCACCAAACTGGTGCGCACGTCGCCAACAAGTCCCAATCCCTATTTGCCGATCATCATGCTGACGGGAAATTCCAGCATCGAATGCGTCAATGCCGCGCGCGATGCGGGCATCAACGAATTTTTGGCCAAACCCGTGTCGGTGAAATCGGTCATGGTGCGTTTGACGGCCGTTATCGAGCATCCGCGCCCGTTCGTGCGCACGCCCACCTATTTCGGTCCGGACCGCAGACGCCGCGCCAACAATGAAGAATATCGGGGGCCTGAGCGCAGGGCCGACAACGGAGCCACAGGCGAAAGCCTGCGCACGGGCTCCTGAAACGGAACACAGCACCATGGATAAGCAAACACCCGTCGAAATATTCATGCCTCCGAATATGCTGAAGGCGAAAGTCGGCGGCGCGGGCGCGGGCCTCGACATGGGCGCGGTCAAGCGCGCGGAAGCGGCGATGATCAACCTCAAGACCGAATTCAACGACTGGATAAACGCCGACGTCGCCAATCTCACCGCTGCGCGCGACGATTTCGTGGCGCGTCCGGGCGACGAAACTCGCGGCACGCTTTACCGCGCCAGCCACGACCTGAAGGGACAGGCACTGACCTTCGAACATCCCTTTATCGCGCGTATCGCGTCCTCGCTCTGCAAACTGCTGGACGGCAGCGCCGAGGCGCCGGGTTCACTGATCGATGCGCATGTTGACGGCGTGCGCGTGCTGGTTCGCCAGAACGTAAAAGACAATGCTGATCCGACCACCACAGCGCTGGCTTTGGAACTGGAAGCGCGCGTCAGCGAAGCTCTGGCCGCGGCTTAGGTTTCCTCGCGCAACAGCGCGCTGGTCTGCTCATAGCCCGCATCGTCGCGAATTCTCAGGACAGGGCCATTCTCGCCCTGCTCCACCCACGGCTCGACCGTCAAAGGCGGCGTTGCGCGCGCCGCATGCAGCGCACCCGGCACATCGGATGATTTCGCCAGCTTCATCAGATTGAGCTTGGTCGGGAAAATCACATTCCACTTCTTGCGATCGGCGATGGCTTCTATCGGCGAAATCCAGATGGAATCCACGGACTCACGTCCGTCATGGCGGCCGGCATGACCGGCGGGCGCACCGGCCACGAAGAAATGCGTATCAAAGCGCTTGGGCATATTGCTGGGCGTGATCCAATGCGCGAAATGCGCGAGCGCGTCACAGGCGATGCGCAGCTTCTCCGCGCGCAACATGTCGATCAGCCCAATCTCGCCTTTTTCGAGCGGATGACGATAGCGCTCCAGCGCCGCCAGCCGTTCGGCAGACACAAAGTCCGTTGCGCCCTCTTCGCGCGCGAACAGGATTCCGGATTCCTCGAACGCTTCGCGGATCGCCGCCGCGCCCAGCGCCCGCATCTCCGCATTCCATCCATCGACGCCTTGCGTGAACTCGCTGAGACCCGCGTCGTAATCGCCTTTCGCTGCCTTGCCACCCGGAAACACCAGCGCACCGGCGACGAAATCGATCTGGTGGTGGCGTTTTACCATGAAGACTTCCATGCCCTTCGCGCCATCGCGCACGATGAGGATGGTGGCGGACGGTACGGGTGTGGCGACCGGTTTGGCGGAATCGGACATGCTTCCTCGCTGTTGAAATACAGTTTAGCGGGAGGAATGAGCCGCCGTCACGCGCGTCTTGGTGAAGTGGCGCCGCGCTGCCGTAGCGGCAGGGCATGTGCCGCCGATCAGTTCGCGGCGTGTTTTCCGTCGGGCGACATCGAGGCCAGCATATCGATGATGTTGCTGGTCAATGCGAACGGCGCCTGCGGCAACCCGCCGGCTGCCGTGAAACTGTCGCCCGCGCCCATCGAGTCCAGAAGCTGGAACGCGGACCATTGATCGGATGCGAAATCCGAGCTGCCCATCGCGGAACCATATTGCACATAGCCTTTGGATGGCGCCGGAGCAGCCTTCACATCCGCGCCGGTGGATGGGTTCGCACCCGACGGCTGCTTCAGCGCCCAGTCGTAAACTTCCTTGGCGGTCTTGGGCGTTCCGTTGGCGTGGAAGAACACATTCTGATTGGCGTCTGCCGCGCTGGGGAAAGCCGCAGCAGCGTTCGCGTTGGGCTGCGTCTCGCTCATGCGGATCAGCTTGGCGGCGGCGTCGGTGCCCAGGAAGTGCGCGGCATAGAGTTCGCCATTGCAGACATTCCTGCCCAGATCGCTCTTGAGGGTCGAGCGGCACTGGTTGGCGAACTCGCCTTCCATCAGCGCCGACACCTGCGGATTGTTCCGCAGGGAAAGAATTGCCGAGCGATCGGTGGAATTGTCCACATGGTAGCGCCCATCAGAACCCTTGCTGATCTGGCCCGCATAGGAGCCGAGCCCATATTGTGAGCCATGCTCCTTGACCAGTCCAAGCCAGGTCTGCTCGACAAATTGGAACAGGCCCGAAGCGCTGGAAGTGCCTGCTTTTGCTGTGGATTTGAGGCCGGATTCGCGGGTCGCGGTGTCCAGCAAATAGTTGAAATCGGCGCCCGTCGACGCACTCGCCTGCTTCAAAGCGGCGAGGATATCGGTACGGCTCGAATTCGCGGTTGTGGCTTCTGCCAGCATGGTCGCAGGTTCTCCTGCCTCACACTTCGCAACAGGCGTGCCAACTTCAGAGGCGGGCGCGAAGTTTTTCCAGGAGCGCCGTTTTAACGTCTTGTTCATAGACGCCGGCCGCGCCGCTGCCCCACACCGGTCCCGGCCACGCCGCGTCGCCTTCACTGCGCGCAACGACGTGAACATGGAGTTGATGCACCATGTTGCCGAGCGCGCCGACATTGATCTTGTGCGCGCCCGTGACCGCTTTCAGCCCGTCACTGGCGCGGCTGATCTCCTCGATCAAAACCATGCGCTCGGCATGTTTGAGGTCGTGGATTTCGCTGAGGCCTGCGCGGCGCGGCACGAGGATGAGCCACGGAAAACGCGCATCGTTCATCAACAGCACCCGCGACAGCCCCCAATCGCAGATGAGCGTCGTGTCGGCTTCCAGCCGCGAATGCAGATGAAACATATCCATCACCAACTCCCATGCGCCCGGAGACAATAGCGCAAGCGGGGCTTTGGGAAACAGCGTTGCGGCGCGGGACAAATTTAGAAATGCGGGAGCGTCATGGGCAGATAACCCATTCTCGCCGCAAGGAATGCGCCATACGCGATATACGCCGCGAACAGCAGCACGCCGTCGGCGCGCGACAGCCGCCATGAGAAAACCATCAGCGGAAAAAGCAGAACCGTCACGCCCAGAAGAATATAGACATCGGGGCCAACCGCTGTTGGCGAAATCGCGAAGGGATGCAGCACCGCCGTCAATCCCAGAACGAAAAGAATGTTGAAGATGCTGGAGGCCAGAAGGTGCCCGACGGTGATGAACGACCAGCCGCGCACCGCCATCGAGATCATCAGCACAAATTCGGGCAACGCCGTCGCTGCCGCGATCACCGTCAGGCCGAGCAGCCCATGGGTAAGATGATAGTGCGTGCCGACCGCCAACGCGCCGCCCAGCAGACAGCGCGCGCCGAACACGACTGCCACCAGTCCCAGGAACAGCATGAAGAAATTCGTGCCCGCAGACTCGCTTGCGCCGCGGCATTGCGCGCTGGCTTCGGAATCCTGTGCGGGCCTGCGCCAATCCATGACGAACGCCAGAACGGCGTACAGGACGAAGCCACCGAGAAGCGCAAATCCTTCGACCCTCGTCAGCCGTCCCGTTGCAGCAAGAAAAGCCAGCGCCGCGCTTGCCGCGATCACCGCAATTCCGTCACGGAATACGGTTTTGGGCGGGCTGGGCAGAGGCGCGATCAACGCACCCACGCCAAGGATCAAAAGCAGGTTGATGATATTGCTGCCGACAACGTCCGCAATCGCGATGTCCGGCGCGTTGCGGAGCACGGCCTGAAGCGCCACGGACAGTTCCGGCGACGCCGTCGACAATGAAACGACCAGCAATCCGACAAGAATGGGTGAAAGTCCGATGGCTTTGGAAAGCCCGATGCCGCCGCGCAGCAACGCTTCGCTCCCCGCGAAAAGCAGGATCACGCCAGCCGCAACAAACCCGAACGCACCCACAGAACAATCCCCAGACACGCCTCTTAACCATGCGGCAGCGCGTGAAACTAGGGCCCTGACCGGAATCTTTCCGGACTGAAGGCACGAATTTCCGGCACCGCATCGCCCAAAATGAGACGGCACATTGTTTCTGCAACTGCAGGTGCAAACAGGATGCCATTGCGAAACTGTCCGGTTGCAACGAACAGGTTCTTCGTTGCCGTTTCGCCGAGAATGGGAAGCCCATCGGGAGAGCCGGGACGCAGTCCCGCCCAATGCTCGTCGACCGCCCATCCCGCAAGCGCCGGCATCAATGCGATGGCGCGATGGCGCAACCAGTCGCCGCCCGCATCGCTCAGCGCCGTGTCGAAGCCCACATCTTCCATGGTCGCGCCGATCAGCAGGCGGCCTTTGCGCGGAACCAGATAGACGCCATTGCCCCACACGACATGATCCGGAAGCGCGATGCCCGGCGGCGGCGCGAGCGCAATCATCTCACCCTTGATTGGTTTTGCGGGCGGCGCACTGTTCGCGGGCATCTCGATCTGTCCCGACCACGCACCGGCAGCCACGAGGACCTTGTTGGCATGATGCATGGAGAACGGCGTGCGGACGCCGAAGAAATCCCCGATCGTTTCGATGCTCACCGCGGTTTCGAGGCTGAGGATTTTCGCGCCGGCTTTGCCGCACGCCACCGCCAGCGCGGGACCAAGCACGCGATTGTCCACCTGCGCCTCTTCCATATCCCATAGCGCGCCGGCGATATTCTGCGACAGCATGGGTTCTCTGGCGCGCACCTCACTCGAATCCAGCAGGCTCGCCGTATTCCGCGCCGAGAACGTGCGCCTTTCGTCTTCCGTCATGGCCACAAGCAACGCACCGTCGCGCTTGTATCCGATGGAGCGGCCGGACTGCGCCTCGATCTGCGCGGCGAAGTCGGGCCACAAATCCGCCGACCAGCGCGCGAACGCCGCCTCGGCCGGATCGCCATGTTCGGTTTCCGCCGTCGGCGCTATCATGCCCGCCGCCGCCCAGGTCGCGGCGCTGGCAGGCTGTGCGCGCTCGAGGATCACGACCTCCGTACCGGACTGCGCTAGACGCCAGCCGGTTGCGAGGCCCGCAACACCCGCACCGATGATGACGATCTTCATGGCCGGCGCGCCAGCGATGACGCCGCGAACATGCCGGCGGCGGGAAAGCACAACAGGCCAAGCAAATAAGCTACGAGGCTAAACCGGTCCGGCACGATGCAAGCCAGAACGACGGCCAGGAAAATGACGAAGCCGATGACAGCGGCCTCACTCGGCCGGGCGGATTGGCGCGTGTCGAACATCACCGCGCAGCTTGCCAGCACCACGATGCCAAACAGCAGGAAGCTCGCGGCCAGCGCGCGCGCTGGATCGGCAACCGCAAATCCGAATGTCAGCGCGCCATAAATGATAAGATCGCAAACCGGCAATCCCGCAACGCTGCCGGTCCCGCCAGCGAGGACGACGGCAACTCGGCTGAGGATGAAGAAGGCCAAGCCCAGAATATAGAAATGCGCCGCGATGCTCGCCGCAGCGGCCAACCCGAAGGCCAAGGCCAACGCCGTCAAAGCCGCGCCGCCGAATCCCAATGCGGCAAGCTGCACTGCAACCTGGCTATGGGCCGGAACGGCATGTTTGCGAAGAAAATCGTCGATCATTCGAACCTGCGACAATCATACAGCGTAAGGCGAACAGAACGTATAGCGGCAAATGGACATCGCCTGCAGGTCAGGTCAAGCGCCCTGGCTGCGTGACCTCGCCGCCTGCTTGCGCCTATATTCTGTGCAGCAAATGGAATCGTCCTGAAAGGGTTGCAAGCGGATGAAATTGTCGAGGGCAGTAGCGGGGGTATCGGTTATCATGGCGATGGGATTTCTGGCGACGGCGTCTTACGGACAAATCTCGCGCGGCGACCGCTACTCGGGTGCGACGTGGGCGACACGATCGCCGGTTCTCGCGCAGCACGGCATGGCCGCCACCGAACAGCCCCTCGCCTCGCAAATTGCCATCGACATCCTGAAAAAAGGCGGCAGCGCGGTGGACGCCGCGATTGCCGCCAACGCCGCGATCGGATTGATGCAGCCGGTTCTGAACGGCATCGGCGGCGATCTGTTCGCCATCGTGTACGAGGCGAAGACTGGGGCACTGCACGGGCTCAATGCGTCCGGCTGGGCGCCGAAAGCGTTGACGCCGTCGTTCATGAGACAGCACGGCTTCGCGCGAATGCCCGACGGCGGCATTCATACGGTGACCGTGCCGGGCGCGGTCGCCGGCTGGGAGGCGCTTCGCGGTCGTCTCGGCACGCTGCCGTTGTCCGATCTGCTCGCGCCGGCGATCTGGTACGCGGACGAGGGCTTTCCGGTCTCGGACGTCATCGCCGCGCATTGGGCGTCGCTCGCCGACACGCTCGCGGCCGAGCCCAACGCCGCCAGGACCTATCTTCCCGGCGGCCGTCCGCCGGCGGCCGGCGAGATCTTCCGGAATCCCGATCTGGCTGGCTCGCTCCGGCGCATCGCCGCGGATGGACCCGCCGGATTTTACGAGGGGCAGACCGCCGACGCGATTCTCGCCATCTCCCGCGAGAAGGGCGGCACGCTCGACGCCGCGGATCTTCGCGAGATGCAGCCGGAG
>DATCFN010000343.1:0-2000 GCA_036509475.1 Rhizomicrobium sp.
GAGCCGGTGACATTGAAGTTCGGCGAGGTTCTTTACGAGCCTGGAGAAGCAATTCGTCACGTGTATTTTCCTCTGGATTGCCTTATTTCGCTTCTCACGTCCGTGGATAAGCGAAGAACACTGGAAATCCGCATGGTCGGAAACGAAGGCGTGGCGGGGATGCCGTTCATTCTCGGTATCGGTGTCTCGGGCGTGCGCGCCCTCGTGCAGGGCGCTGGAGGCGCATTGCGCATGGCGGCGGCGCCGTTTCGCGTCGAGTTCGCACGCAACCACCCATTGCAAGAGGCGCTCTACCGATACACGTATGCCTTGATGGCGCAGATATCGCAGACCGCTGCGTGCAACCGCTTCCACGACTCGGAAGCGCGTCTGTCGCGGTGGCTACTGATGACGCGCGACCGAATGGGAGCGAACGAGTTCCTGCTGACCCATGCGTTTCTGGCGCACATGCTGGGCTTATGGCGGGAGGGGGTGACCGATGCCGCCACCGCGCTCAAGCGGCGCGGCCTGATCGATTATGCGCGAGGAAAGATATAGATCCTTGATACCAAGGGTCTCGAAGCAACGTCGTGCTCGTGCTACGAGATGGTGAACAAGGTGTTCGATCGAGCACAGCTCTCACAGGCTGACCTGGGAGATACAGGAGCCGCGAAGTCTCGAATCGCTGCCTTCTTGACAAACGAACCCGGTGTGGCAATGCCGAACTCGCCGTCGCACGAACTGCGCCCGTTCACGCGAGGCGAGCGCCGCCAACCGCCGGACAGGCGCTTGCCGCCTGATCCGGCGTGCTGCCCGGCTGGCGCTACAGGTCGGCGCTAGCGCGCCGTGTAATTGAACTTCTGACCGCCAATCGTCGCCTCGTACATCAGTCCACCCTTCGCCACGGTAAACGTCGCCATGCCGTTGTTGTACGCGCCGACGACCTTGGCGTCGTTCTTGCCCGCGCTGGCACCCGCCGACGAGCCGGCCGTGTTCGCTTTTGCGCCGGCGGCGGCGGTGATGGCCACGGCCGACGCTTCGGCGCCAAACTCGAAGTTGCCGCTGGTGAATTTCTGCAATGCGGGCCTATTCTCGAAAAAGACGATCTGGCTGTACGCCTGGCCGCCGAGCTGGAAGCCGACGGTGACCTGGCTCATCGACGTGTTGCCGATGTACTTGCCATGTTCGTAGACGCGGCCCTTTCCGTATGCGCCACCGACGCCGATGCCGCCTTTGCCGATCGTCGGAAACACCGCATAGCCATACGAATTGCTGAAGAAATGCTCGCTTTCGGTGGCCTTCCTGAACACGTTGATCGTGTCCCGGTATTCATCCCCCCAGGCGGGGAAAGCTGACAGCGCCATCGTCAGCACGGCGAGCATTGGTACAAGGCGTCGTATCATCATGGCTCCTTTCGGGATGTGGTTTGGCCGCCCGCGCGGCAAATGCGATCAACACCGTCATTCTAGCTGCAGCGGCCCGGGAATTGTGGACACCCATGCACATGCCGACAACTCCCCGCTAGTCACAACTCATTCGGCCAATTTGCGTTTCAGCGCCAGCGCATTCGCGGTTGCGGCGCCCAGCGCGGTGTTGTCGAAAATGCACCATGTATCGCGATCACGCATCCGGAAATGCCGTGCCATTGCGGCCAGTTTGTCGATGTCGGCGGAAGCGTACGACGAATGGTAGGTGCGTGGCGAGCCGTGCAGTCGCCAATATTCGAATCCGTTCCATCCGCCCGTGCGCCCGGCGCCTGCGACCCGCGCAGGGTCGGCCGCGACCCGCGCACACCGGTAGTCGACCAGCAGCGGGTTGCTCGTGGATTCGAACCAGCTGGAATGCCGCGGCTCCACGGCCACCTGCCCGGAGTAGCGTTCGCGCAACGCGCGGAAGAAAGCGTCGGCGTCGACGCGCACGAACGCCAGGCTGGGCGGCAACTGCACCAGCACGCAGGCGAACTTGGCGCCCAACGACGCGGTGGCATGCAGGAAGGCATCGATCGCCGCCCCCGATGCCGA
>DATCFN010000344.1:0-6858 GCA_036509475.1 Rhizomicrobium sp.
CTCGACGCCGCGGATTTGCCGGTTGCCGGCGTCGAGACCGCCCGCAAGACCGTGGACAAGACGCTGCCCAGCAATGGGCTGATGAAAGACGCCTGGGCGCGCAGCGCGCACAAGCCGATTTGAGCCATGGATTGACCGTTCGTTCCTCAAATGTTCCAATGGGGAAATGAATGGCCACACAGCCCAGGATGTCGCGCGCGGTGTCTCCCGCCTGCTGATGCAGGAGGGCTATTCGCCGATTCTGGAATTCACCTTGGCGAATGGGCGAAGGCTCGACGTGGCAGCGCTGGGAAACGACGGCGCGATGCTGGGCGTGGAGATCAAGGTCGCGCTGGCCGATCTGAAGGGCGATCAGAAATGGCCCGAATATTTGGAGTTCTGCGAGAACTTCTTCTTTGCCATCCCGCCGGATTTTCCCGATGAGCATGTGCCGACGAATACCGGGCTGATCGTGGCGGATCGTTATGGCGGGGCGATCGTGCGCCCCTCGCCGCTCTGGCAAATCCACGCCAGCCGCCGCAAAGCCGTGACGTTGCGCTTCGCGAAGGTCGCGGCGGAACGATTGGCAATGACATTGGAACTGGCGGCAGACCCCGCGCGCGTTTTGAACGAGATTGAATGATGGCAGGCACGAAAAAGAAACCCGCATCCAAAGGCGTGACCGCGGCGCAGTTCAAGAAGATCGCGCTGTCCTTTCCCGAGGCGATTGAGAAACCGTCTTATGGCGCGCCTGCGGTCTTCATCGCCAAGAAGTTCTTCACGCGACTGCGCGCGCAGGACAATTCGGTGGTGTTCATCGTCGCCGATCTTCCGACGCGCGACATGATGCTGGAGCTGGACCCCAAGACCTATTTCATCACCGACCACTACAAGGATTATCCCTCCGTGCTGGTACGCATGGAACGCATCACGCCGGACGAGCTAAAGCGGATGCTGGACCGCCGCTGGCGTCACATCGCCCCGAAGAAGCTGATCAAAGAAATCGACGAGAAAGTTGCGGGCGCGCCGCAAGCGCCAGCCAAAAAGCCAAAGCGAAAAAAAGCGCGTTAGCGCGCCGCCATAAGGTGTGAGACAGGGACCGGCTTGTGCGGAGCAGGATTTGCTAACGAAACGCTAACCACCGCCGCGCGATACTTGCGCATGCTTAACTTCAAGCCGCCCCGATTATTTCATAGCGCCTTCGCGCCCGAATGGGCCGGCGTCGGGATGATTTTTTTGTCGGCACGGTTTGGGGAACGGCCATCGGTTTTAATCTCGGCGTCACATGGCGCGACGGCATCCTTATTCTGCCGGCGCTTGTCATCACGCTTTTGATACGGACGTTCGGCTCTTACCGTTTTGAACTGATTGCGGAATATTTCGCCCTGACCGTGGTGGCGACGACGGCGTTCGGCATCTTGTCTTATCTCAGCATGACCACCGCTCGCCCGCTGGCCGACATCCAACTGGAGGCGGCTGACCGCGTGTTGGGATTCGATTGGTTGGCGGGGTTTAATTGGTTGCAGGCCCATTCGGCAGTCAATCGCGCGCTTGGCTTCATCTATGGCAGCCTAGTCTATCAGACGCTTTATTTCGGCGCGCTCTTCGGCCTGATGGAAAAGCGAGATGTCTTGCGCGAGATGTTCTGGATCGTGTTTTCGGCGGGGATCTTGACGTCGGCCTGCGCCGCGCTTTTCCCGGCCTATGGCACGTTCGAGACGTTCCAGTTGCGCGACCACGGCGGTTTTCTGACCGACATGGCGCGTCTGCATGCAGGACGTGATTTGCACTTTTTCCTGTCTAAGATGACGGGCGTGGTGAGCTTTCCTTCGTTCCACACGACCATGGCACTGGCATACATCTATGGTTTTCGCCGTGCAGAGGGCATTGGCTGGTTGTTTGCTGCATGGAACGTCGCGATGCTCTTCGCGATTCCGTTTTTCGGCGGTCATTATCTGGTGGACATGATCGCGGGCGCGGGCGTCATGCTGTTGTCGCTGGCGATCGTTAAAGTCGTGCCGCGTCTTATAGCATTGCTGCGTCTCGTCACGGCGGGCGTCGAAGCAACGGCTTAGCGCGGGCTGCGTTTCGCCAAGATGCGCTGCAAGGTCCGGCGGTGCATGTTCAGGCGGCGGGCGGTCTCCGAGACGTTGTGGCCGCAGAGTTCGTAGACGCGCTGGATATGCTCCCAGCGCACGCGATCGGCCGACATCGGATTTTCCGGCGGCTTGGGTTTCGATCCGCTTGGCGCCTGAAGCGCGGCCAGAATATCGTCCGCATCGGCGGGCTTGGGCAGGTAATCGATGGCGCCGTATTTCACGGCGGCGACGGCGGTGGCGATATTGCCAAAACCGGTCAGCACGACGACCCGCGCTTCGGGGCGCGTGCCATGCAGCACTTCCACCACGTCCAGCCCGTTGCCGTCATCCAGTTTGAGATCGACCACGGCAAAGGCCGGCGGCGCTTCTTTGGCACGGGCGATGCCCTGCGCCACGGTTTCGGCGATGGCGACGGTAAAGCCGCGCGCTTCCATGGCGCGGGCCAGGCGCTCGCGGAATGGGCGGTCGTCTTCCACAATGAGGAGCGAGCGGTCTTCGGCGGGTTTGTCGGTCATGGAAAGTGTCATGTTCGGGGGTCCGCATAGCGCCATGCGCCCGCCAGCACAAGCGATTTTGCCGCAACCCTTCTATAGCAGGGCGAGGCGGCCGGGCGGGCGTTCCCCGTCGATCGCGCCGCGCGGCCAGCGGGCTGTCACCCGCGCCCCGCCCCGTTCCAGATTGCGGGCGCGGATGCTGCCGCCGGTCTGCTCGATCAGGGTTTTGGCGATGAAAAAGCCCAGCCCCATGCCCTGCTGGCCCGCAAAGGCGTCGGTGGGCGATAGCTCGGTATCCTCCAGCGCATAGCTGCCCGGACGCGACGTCACATAAGGCTCCCCGATGCGCTCGATGATGTCGGGGGCGAAGCCGGGTCCGTCATCCTCGACCGAGACGCGGATTTCGCTGTCGTTCCACAGCGCGATCACACGCACGCGGCTGCGGGCAAAATCCGCTGCATTGGCGATCACATTTCCGAGACCGTGCAGCAGCGCGGGCGAGCGCCAGACTTTCGGCGCGGGGATCTGGTGCGAATCCGGCGCGATTTCGATCTGCACCATCAGGTCGTCCGCGCGATAGGGGCTGGCGATGTCGTCGAGCAAGGCTGCGAATGGCAAACGGTCCAGCGCGCTCATCACGCTTTCTTCGGGGCGGGCAAGGCGCGTGAGGATGCCGCGGCAGCGTTCGGCTTCCTGTCTCAGCAAACGGACGTCTTCACCTTCCGGCGAGTCCGCGGGCAGCGCGCGTTCGAGTTCGCGGCTGACAAGGGCAATCGTGCCCAGCGGCGTTCCCAATTCATGTGCGGCAGCGGCGGCGAGCGCGCCGATGGCGGCCATGCGATGCTCGCGCGCCAGCGCCACCTGCGTTGCCGCAAGGCCCGCCTGCATGCGCGCGGCTTCCGATGCGATGCGCCACGCATAGATCGACGTGAATCCGATGCCGATCACCAGCGAGGCCCAGATGCCGCCCAGATAAAGCGGCGGCAGGACGAGCGCTTCATGCGGCTCCCACGGCAAAGGCATATGCACGACGCCGATCACCGACACGGCGAAGAATGCGATCGTCGCCAGCAACAGCGTGTTGGTGAGATCGAGTGTCGCGGCGGCGATCACCACCGGCGCGATGAACATGAGCGCGAAAGGGTTTTCGATTCCGCCGGTGAGATAAAGAAGCGCCGCCAGTTGAACCACGTCGTAAGCCAGATAGACGGTGGCGGCGCGATTGGAGAGCCGGTGTGTCGGCGGATAGCGCACGGCGAGAAAACCGTTGAGCGCGGCGCTCGCCGCGATGGCCATGGCGCAGGGGATGAGCGGCAGCGGATAGCCGAGCCCGAAATGGACCAGCAGCAGGGTGACGGACTGCCCGCCCACCGCCAGCCAGCGCAGGTTGGACAAGGTGCGCAGGCGCACGCGGCCCGGCGGCGTGGGCATGCCCACGACACCGGACTCATCGTCGGGCGTTGGCCAGAGCCAGCCGAGCCAGCTGCGTTCGGGTTGCAGTTCGGTCATTGCCGGGACCATTCGCCGCTTGGGCGGTTGCGGATGCAAGTCTAACAATCATCCCGTGCCGCAGGAACGCCCATGATCCGAACGCCCGAAGCCTTTATTCCCTATGTGCTGGCTTTCGCCACCTTGCTGGCGGGCCTGCTTTGGCATTTCGGCGATGCAGCCGGGCAGCTCGGTTATACGGTGACCTATGGTCAGGCCGATATTGGCGGTCCCTATACGCTGATCGATCAGAACGGCGCGGTCCGCAGCAACAAGGACTTTCACGGGACATGGACGCTGATCTATTTCGGCTACACCCATTGCCCCGACGTCTGCCCGGTCACGCTGAGCGTGATGGCAGACGTAATGGACCGGCTCGGTACGAAAAGGGCGCGGGTGACGCCCATCTTCATCACTGTCGATCCGGCGCGCGATACGCCCGCGCTGATGAAATCCTATGTGGCGTCATTCGGGAAAGATTTTGTCGGGCTGACGGGCAGCACGAAATCCATCGCCGCCGTGACGAAGGAATTTCGCGTCTATGCCAAGCGCCAGGATTTGCCCGGCGGGGATTACGCCATGAGCCATTCCAGCGTGATCTATCTGATGGACCCGAACGGCAAATTCGCGATGGACTATGATGAGGTCGCCGGCCCCGAAAAAATCGCGGCCGACATCGCAAAGCGGCTTTAGCTTTTCGGAATCTCGACAAGCCCCATGCGATTCCCCGCCGGATCGGTGAACAGCGCGAAGATCGTCACGTTCGGGATGACGGTGCGCGGCATGGCGACCTTGCCGCCCGCCGCCGTGATCTGCGCCAGCGCCGCGTTGATGTCGGGCACGCCCATATAGATGATTTTCTCCGCCGGATCCTGCCGCAGTGTGCCGGGAAGTTTGGGCGTCGTGATGCTGTTGTTGGCGTCGATGCCCCAGCCGAACACGGTCGCGTAGAAACCGTGGAGCTTGGCCGCATCGGGACCGGCGATATCGAAGAAAACAATCGGTGCCGACACTTTTGCCTCCGTTGCGGGTTTCGCATCGTCAGCGTAGGCGGAAAAAGAAAACGCAACAATCGCGGCCGCCGCGATGGACAAAATATGGCGCATGAAATCCCCCGATCAGATGGCGGGGATATTCAATCCCGACTGCAGGCAGGCGGCAATCAGCGTGTTGCGCATAAGATTGACGATGGTGGTGGCGCCGATGCCGCCGGGCACGGGCGTGATGGCACCCGCGATTTTGACCGCGCCATCATAATCCACGTCGCCGACAAGCCGGGTTTTGCCGTCGCCGGCGTCAATACGATTGATGCCAACGTCTATGACCGTCGCGCCAGGTTTGACCCAGTCGCCCTTGACGAAATGCGATTTGCCGATGGCGGCGACGAGAATGTCGGCGCGGCGGCACAGCGCCGGCAGATCGCGCGAGCGCGAATGGGCCATTGTCACCGTGGCGTTGGCGGCGAGCAGGAGTTGCGCGGCGGGCTTGCCGAACAGCAGCGAACGGCCGACGACGAGTGCATCCATGCCGGAAATGTCGCCCACATATTCCTTGAGCAGCATCATCATGCCCATCGGCGTGCAGGAGATCAGTTGCGCGCGGCCGCTGACCAGAAGGCCTGCATTGGTCGCCGTCAGCGCATCCACGTCTTTCGCCGGATCGAGCAGGTCGAGCACCGCGGCTTCGCGAACCTGTTTGGGCAAAGGCAGCTGCACCAATATTCCGTGTACGGATTTGTTGTCGTTGAGCGCCTTCACCCGCGCCAGCACCTCGGCCTCGGCGGTATCGGCGGGCAGCGAATAGTGAAATGATTTGAAACCGATCGCTTCGGCGGTCTTGCCCTTGTTGCGGACATAGACTTCGCTCGCCGGATCGTTGCCGACCAGCACGGTCGCCAGCCCCGGCACGATGCCGTGGGCGGATTTCAGCTTTGCGGCCTCTTCGGCCACGCGCGCGCGCAATGTCGCCGCGAAAGCCTTGCCGTCGATGATCCGTCCTGTCACGCCTTCACCCATAATAGGAAATGACATAGCTCAGGAATTGCAGCGCGATGAGCACGATCAGCGGCGCGATATCCAAACCGCCGATGGGCGGGATAACGCGGCGCACCTGGCGGAACACCGGCTCCGTCGCGGCATCGAGAAACGTGACGATGGAACGTGCGAACGGATTGTAGGTGTTGAGCACGCCGAACGCGATCAGCCAGCTTACGATGACGGCGGCCACGACCACGTAAGTGTAGATCGAGATCAGTTCGAGGATCAGCCAGAGGAACGGGTTGACGTACATAAGTGTGCGGCCTTTGCCTGAATTGGCGACGATCTTTTAGCGGGCGGCGCCGGAGAGCGGCAAGCGCTGGAACTGGCTTGCCTGATATGATGGGCGACGGGGCGATTACCAACGGTGCCGGTAAAATTCCACGATCCTTCCCGGCATCACGGTGAAGAATGGTGGAGCTGAGCGGAATCGAACCGCTGACCTCCTCATTGCGAACGAGGCGCTCTCCCAACTGAGCTACAGCCCCGAACCGGTCCAGCCCGGCAAAATCCGGGCAAGGGCTGGGGTTTTAGGAGTGGGGGCACAGGCCGTCAAGCGGGGTGGAAACCAGGGTGCCGGCGCTTGCCCCGCCCGATAAGGGCTCGCTACAAGAGCATTCAAATTGAGAGGTAATACATGGCTCTTGCGGCGACCATCATCGGACTTATCGAAAGTCTGATAACCCTCTATATCTTCGTCATTATTGCCGCCGTCATTATCAGTTGGCTCATCGCTTTCAATGTCATCAACGTCCAAAATAA
>DATCFN010000345.1:0-6739 GCA_036509475.1 Rhizomicrobium sp.
CAGATGATCGCGCTCGATCTGGACGAGGGGAAGTTCTACGAAGACCGCGCGATCAAGGACAAACTCGCGGGCGAATACCCTTACGAGGAATGGACGAAGAAGATTGTGGAGCTGGAGCCGATCATCGGCCCCGGCCCCGAGCCGCGCCACTATGATCGCGACACGCTGCGCCGCCGCCAGGTCGCTGCCGGCATGACGCTGGAAGATGTCGAGCTGATCCTTCATCCGATGGTCGAAGACGGCAAGGAAGCCGTCGGTTCGATGGGCGACGACACGCCGCTCGCCGTGCTCTCCGAACAATATCGCCCGCTGTCGCATTACTTCCGGCAGAATTTTTCGCAGGTGACGAACCCGCCGATTGATCCCCTGCGTGAAGAACGCGTGATGTCGCTGAAAACGCGCTTCCGCAATCTGGGCAACGTGCTGTCGCAGGACGAGAAGCAGGCGGAAGTCTTCGTGCTGGAAAGCCCGGTCATTTCCACCGGCATGTATGAGCGGATGAAGGATCATCTCGAAGGCCGCTTCTACGAGATCGATTGCGTCTTTGAAGTGCGTGACGGCAAGCCGAAGGATGCGGGCGCCCTCGCCCGCGCGCTGGAGCGCATCAAGAGCGACGCCGAAGACGCGGTGCGGCAGGGCTACAATCATCTCATCCTCACGGACGAACGCACGTCCGCGGACCTCGCCGCGATGCCGATGATTTTGGCGACCGGCGCGGTGCATTCGCATCTGGTCCGCCGGGGCCTGCGTACCTACACGTCCATCAACGTGCGCGCGGCGGAATGTTTCGACACGCATTATTTCGCGGTGCTGGTCGGCGTCGGCGCGACCACCGTGAACGCCTATCTGGCGCAGGAATGCATCGCCGACCGCCATGCACGCGGATTGTTCGGCAAACTGGCGCTTGGGCCTTGCGTGAAACGCTATCTGGACGCGGTGAATGCCGGCCTGCTGAAGATCATGTCCAAGATGGGAATTTCGGTGCTGTCGTCCTATCGCGGCGCTTACAATTTCGAAGCCGTGGGCCTTTCGCGGTCGATGGTCGCCGAAATCCTGCCGGGCATGTCCAGCCGCATTTCCGGCATCGGGCTCACCGGGATTTCCAAGCGCATCGCGCGGCTGCATGCACGCGCCTACGACGAAGACGTGATCGCGCTGCCGATGGGCGGCTTCTACAAGGCGCGGTCGGGCGGCGAGACGCATGCCCACTCCGCAACGCTGATCCATCTTCTGCAAAGCGCGGTAACCACGGATTCCTATTCGCTGTTTCGCAAATACTCCGAAGGCGTATGGGCGCTGCCGCCGGTATCGCTGCGCCATCTGATGAACATCCGCAAAGGCGCAAACCCGATTGCGTTGGAGGACGTAGAATCCATCACCGAAATCCGCAAACGGTTCGTGACGCCCGGCATGTCGCTGGGCGCGCTCGGCCCCGAAGCGCATGAAGCGCTCAACATCGCCATGAACCGCATCGGCGCGAAATCCGACAGCGGCGAAGGCGGCGAAGACCCCGCGCGCTTCAAAGCCAAACCCAATGGCGACAATCCCAACAGCGCGATCAAGCAGGTGGCATCCGGCCGCTTCGGCGTGACGGCGGAATATCTGAACCAGTGCCGCGAGCTGGAGATCAAAGTCGCGCAGGGCGCCAAGCCCGGCGAAGGTGGCCAGCTTCCCGGCTTCAAAGTCACCGAGATGATCGCGAAGCTGCGCCACGCTACGCCCGGCGTGATGCTGATCTCGCCGCCGCCGCATCACGACATCTATTCCATCGAAGACCTCGCGCAGTTGATCTACGATCTGAAGCAGATCAATCCCGAAGTGCGCGTCTGCGTGAAACTGGTATCGGCCACCGGCATCGGCACGATTGCGGCGGGCGTGGCGAAGGCGAAGGCCGACGTCATTCTCATCTCCGGCCATAATGGCGGCACCGGCGCATCGCCACAAAGCTCCATCAAATATGCCGGCGTGCCGTGGGAAATGGGCCTGACCGAAGCCAACCAGATTCTCACGCTCAACAATCTGCGCCACCGCGTGACCTTGCGCACCGATGGCGGCATCCGCACCGGCCGCGACGTGGTGATGGCGGCGATGATGGGCGCGGAGGAATATGGCATCGGCACCGCGGCGCTGGTGGCGATGGGCTGCATCATGGTGCGCCAGTGCCATTCCAACACCTGCCCCGTGGGCGTCTGCACGCAGAACGAAGCGTTGCGCGAGAAGTTCACCGGCACGCCGGAGAAGGTCATCAACCTTTTCAGTTTCATCGCCGAAGAGGTGCGCGACATTCTTTCGCGCCTCGGCTTCCGCAAGCTGGAAGACGTCATCGGGCGCACCGATCTGCTCTATCAGATGAGCCGTGGCTCCGAAGAACTCGACGATCTGGATTTGAATCCGCTGCTGGTGCAGGCCGATCCCGGCAACCACGCGCGCTATTCCACGCAGAAGGGCCGCAACGAAGTGCCCGACGCGCTGGACGCGCAGGTGGAAAAGGACGCGCAGGCCTTCCTGATGGCCGGCGAGAAAATGCAGCTGACCTACAATGTGCGCAACACGATGCGTTCCATCGGCGCGCGCATCTCATCGCGCATCGTGCGCAAATGGGGCATGACGGGATTGCCGCAAGGGCATCTCACGCTGCGGCTGCGCGGAAGCTGCGGCCAGTCGCTCGGCGCGTTTGCCGTGCAGGGCGTGAAGATCGAAGTCTTCGGCGACAGCAACGATTACGTCGGCAAGGGATTGTCCGGCGCGACGATCACCATCCGCCCGACCACGGCGGCGAAATATGCGGCGCGCGACAACACCATCATCGGCAACACCTGTCTCTATGGCGCGACGGCGGGGCGATTGTTCGCCGCGGGCCAGGCCGGCGAGCGGTTCGCCGTGCGTAATTCCGGCGCCACGGCGGTGATCGAAGGCTGCGGCTCCAATGGCTGCGAATACATGACCGGGGGCATCGCCGTCATTCTTGGCGCCATCGGCGACAACTTCGCGGCCGGCATGACGGGCGGCATGGCGTTCGTCTATGACGCGGACGGATTGTTCGACCATCACGTCAATGGCGACACGGTGGTGTGGCAACCGGTTGAGACGGTGCATTGGCGAAACGTGCTGCGCGAATTGATCGAAGACCATCAGCGTGAGACGTCATCCGTCTTCGCGTCCGAACTGCTCGCGCATTGGGACGTCGAGCGCGGCAAATTCCGCCAGGTCGTGCCCAAGGAAATGCTGACGCGGCTGACGCATCCGCTCAACGATGTGAAGGCAGCGGCGGAGTAGCGCCGCCTACTGCCCGCGATTGAGGATGTCGTTGCGCTTCTGGAGATATTCGTCGCGCTGGATTTCGCCGCGCGCGTAACGCTGTTCCAGGAGGTCGAGGGCGGAAGAGGACGACGATCCTGTTCCCCAGCGCCGGTCGTAATAGGGGTGATAGCCCCAACGCCGCCACGGATGAAACACGAATCCCAGCGCCCAGATCACCAGAATGAAGCCGAAGATCGAGCCGATGCCGTGGCCGAAAATCCACCACAGGAAAAGACCGGGAAAAATGAAACCGTGAAACATCGTCTCGCTCCCCAATGCGCGGGCGACAACGCCCGAAGCGGATGTATGCGCGATTGGGCCGGTGCCAAGAGTCCGGCCGTGAAAACGTCGGAACATACAGAGAACAATAATGGGCATTTCCCGAACCCGATTGCGCCGGCGTGAAGGTCACGCCCACGCGTGCCCGCAAAATTTTCGTTTTCGGGGAAAAATCGCTATCAAGGCCGCGATTTTGCGGCGCAGCGTTGGGATTCCATGAAAGACCAGAAGACACAGAAGCCCAAGGCGCGCCTGCCGCGCGGATTTCGCGACCGCACCGCGGCGGAGATCGCCGCCGAACGCGCGGTGCTCGACAAGATTCGCGGCGTTTACGAATCCTACGGCTTCGAGCCGCTGGAAACGCCGGCCTTTGAATACACCGATGCGCTGGGAAAATTCCTGCCCGATGTCGACCGCCCCAACGAGGGCGTGTTCTCGCTGCAGGACGACGACAAGCAGTGGATGAGCTTGCGCTACGACCTGACCGCGCCGCTGGCGCGTTATGTGGCGGAGAATTTCCAGAACCTGCCCAAACCGTTCCGCCGCTATCAGGTGGGCCCGGTGTGGCGCAACGAGAAGCCGGGCCCGGGCCGCTTCCGCGAATTCACGCAATTCGACGCCGACACGGTGGGATCAAACTCGCCCTCCGCCGACGCCGAACTGCTGATGATGGCGTGCGATGCGCTGGAAGCGGTGGGGCTCAAGCACGAAGAATACATCGTGAAAGTAAATAGTCGAAAAGTTTTGGATGGCGTTTTAGAATCCGTCGCAATTCCCGCTGCCAAGCGCGGCACCGTACTTCGCGCAGTCGATAAATTGGATCGTCTGGGCGTGGATGGGGTTATTCTTCTACTCGGTGGCGGGCGAAAAGACGAATCGGGGGATTTTGCAAAAGGTGCCGAACTGGACCAAAGCCAAATTGCACGAATAGTTTCCTTCATTACCGAAAAGCCACAGGACGCGACCAAAGACGGTTTGTTTAAGTGGTGGAATCAAATTGCCCCAGAACAAGGATACGGAACAATCGGTTTCGATGGCGTAGGCGAGCTCAGCAAAATATTCGAGGCAATCGGCGAGACCAGACCGAATCGTATTGAGCTAGATTCCGGCGTCGTTCGGGGGCTCGACTATTACACCGGTCCCGTGTTCGAAGCCCAGTTGCGGTTCGGTGTGAAAAACGAAGCAGGCGAAGAAGTCGTGTTCGGCTCCGTCGCAGGCGGCGGGCGTTATGACGATCTTGTTGCGCGGTTCACGGGCCAGCAGGTTCCGGCGACGGGTATCTCCATTGGCGTGTCGCGCCTGCTCTCCGCGCTGAAAGGCCGGAGCGAATCCGCATTGTCGCCGCTGGTGGTCGTGCTGGCGCTGGACGATCCGCAATCCAGTTTCAAGATGGCGAGCGAGTTGCGCGCGGCCGGCATCCGCGTCGAGGCCTATGTCGGCACCAAGAAATTCGGCGACCAGTTGAAATATGCCGACAAGCGCGGTGCCGCGATCGCGGTCATCGAAGGCAGCGACGAACGCGCCAAAGGCGAAGTGACGTTGAAGGATCTGGCGCTTGGCGCGGAACTCGCGAAGACCGTGGAGAGCCGTGCGGATTGGGTCGGCAATCGCGAGGCGCAGATATCGGTGAAACGCGCCGATCTCGCCGCCGAAGTCAAAAAGATGCTGGCGCGAAAATGACCGCCTTCCCGACATACGATTTCAAGCGCATCGCTGCGCTGGAGGAACAGGAAGCGGCGATCCTCGGCGTGATGCGCGCGCGCGGCTATGCGCGGCACGAGCCTTCGATCCTGCAACCAGCGCAAATCTTTCTGGATCGCTCCGGCGAGGAAATCCGCCGCCGCACTTTCACGATGACGGACCCCGCGGGCAACGATCTTTGCCTGCGGCCGGACCTGACGATCCCGATCTGCAAAGCCTATCTCGATGCACATGGGAAATTCCCGGCGCGGCTTTGCTATCACGGCCTCGCCTTTCGTCACCAACCGGCCGAACCGGATCGCCCGACGCAATTCTACCAGGCCGGCGCCGAACTTCTCGGCGTGGAAGATCGCGCCAAAGCCGAAACCGAAATGCTGACCCTCACGGTGCAATCTGTTCGCGCCGCCGGTCTGGACAATTTCGACATGAAGCTTGGCGACCTGTCGCTGTTCTCCGCTTTCGTCGATGCGCTCGACATTCCGCCGCAATGGCGTGGCCGCCTGAAACGGCATTTCTGGCGCAAGGGCTATTTCGAAGCGCTGCTGACGCGGCTGTCGGACGGCGCGCCCACGGGAACGCAGCGCCTGCTCGCGCATCTGGGCACGCTGGACGAGAAAGAAGCGCGGCCCGCGTTTGAAGGGCTGATGGATATGCTCGGCGAAGCACCCCAAGGCGGCCGCACCCGCGAAGAGATCGTGGGTCGGCTGATCGAACAGGCGGCGGACGCCGCGGCGTTGAAACTCGATCCGAAGATCGCAAAATCCATCGCGACGTTGCTGGCCATTTCCGGTCCCGCCGCGCAAGCGGTGGAGAAAATTCGCACGCTCACGAAGTCGGTCGGTGTCTCTCTGGACGCGCCGCTGAAGGCGATGACCGCGCGGCTCACGACGCTGAAATCGCTCGGCATCGATCCGAAGCGCGTGTCGTTCGCCGCCCGCTTCGGCCGCAACATGGAATATTACACCGGCTTCGTTTTCGAATTGTGGTCGCGCGATGCCGAAGGCGCCGTGCAGGTCGCGGGCGGCGGACGATACGACACGCTGCTCGAACAACTCGGCTCGAAGAAACACATTCCCGCCATCGGCTGCGCCATCCGCACCGAGCGCGTATTGGCCGCGCGCGAAGCCGCCGGAAAGACAACGCGATGAGCAATCGTCTCGCGCTCGCTGTGCCGTCGAAGGGACGCCTGCAGGAGCAGGCCGCGGACTATTTCGCCGACGCCGGTCTTGCCATGCGCAAGGCGGCGGGTGCGCGCGGATACCGCGCGGCGCTCGACGGCATGCCGGACATTGACGTGATGATGCTGTCCGCGTCCGAAATCGCCGCCGTATTGCAATCCGGCGATGTGCATATGGGCATCACCGGTGAGGACCTTGTGCGCGAAGCCGCATCCGCGGCCGACAGCCGGATCGCGTTGGTGCGGCCGCTGGGTTTCGGTTTTGCCGATGTCGTCGTGGCC
>DATCFN010000346.1:0-7941 GCA_036509475.1 Rhizomicrobium sp.
GACGTTTGAAATCTGGAATCCCGAAGCGCTGGCCGTCGAAACCGAAAAGCGCATGGCGGAAGTCTACGCGGCCTACGATGCGAGCGGAGAGATCGCATGAGCGGTCATCTGCCGGTGATGCTGTCGGAAGTTCTGGAAGCGTTGTCGCCGCGCGACGGCGCGCACTATATCGACGGCACCTTCGGCGGCGGCGGTTACGCGAAGGCGATCCTCGAAGCGGCGAATTGCAAAGTGTTCGGCATCGACCGCGATCCCGACGCCATCGCGCGCGGCCTTGAGATGGCGAAGAACTACGGCGGCCGGCTGACCCTGGCGCAGGGCGAATTCTCCCGCATGGACGAGTTGTTCGGCGGCGAAAGCAGCGACGGCGTGGTGCTCGATCTGGGCGTCTCATCGTTCCAGTTCGATCAGGCCGAGCGCGGCTTCTCGTTCCGCGAAGACGGCCCGCTCGACATGCGGATGAGCAAGTCCGGCGAATCCGCCGCCGACTTCGTCAACACCGCAGACGAAGCGGCGCTGGCCGACGTCATCCATCATCTGGGCGAAGAGCGTTTCGCGCGCCGCGTCGCGCGCGCCATCGTCGCCGCGCGGCCGCTGTCGCGCACGGCAGAGCTTGCGGATGTCGTCGCCAAGGCGCTCGGTCCCGCGGCGCTGCGCCATCCGATCCATCCGGCGACGCGCACCTTCCAGGCGCTGCGCATCCATGTGAACGACGAGCTGGGTGAACTCGAACGCGGCCTCGAAGCCGCTGAGCGCGTGCTGCACGCCGGCGGCCGCTTCGCCGTGGTCGCGTTCCACTCGCTGGAAGACCGCATCGTCAAGCGCTTCTTCACGGAGCGCGGCAAGCCGCAGCCCGCCGGCTCGCGTCACGCGCCGCAAACCCGCGCCGCGCGCGCGCAGACGTTCCGTCTCATTTCGTCAAAGCCCCGCATGCCCACCGAAGCCGAGACCGCGCGCAATCCGCGTGCGCGCTCGGCCCGTCTCAGAGTCGCCGAAAAGTTGGCGGCATAGGAGGAAACGATGCTTGTCAGAGTCCTCAATACGGTTTTCGTCGGCGCTGCCGCGCTGTCTTGCCTGGCGCTCTACCATGTTTCGGAAAACACCCGAACGGCCAATGCCGCGTTGTCTTCCGTCAACCGGCAGATCGTTCTGGAACACAGCCGCGTCAGCGTGCTGCAGGCGGAATGGCAGCGCGTCGCGGAGCCGGCGCGCATCCAGAAACTCGCGCAAGCGCAGCTCGGCATGAACGACGATCCGACGATCGAACTGTCTTCGTTTGAAATGCTGCCGCGGCGCGGCGAAGCCAATCCGGCGGACGCCGATCCTGTGCAGAACGCCAGCATGACGGCGCCGTCTTCCAGCGACGCGAACCTTCATCTCGTGGTGGCGAACGGAAACTAGTTTATGGCCGTCATTGCAGCTCCGACCATCATCCAGAGGCGCATCGTCGTCGCGGCCGGACTCTGCGTTGTGGCGTTTGCACTGATCGGCGTGCGGCTCGTCGATCTGACGGTCCTCAAAGGCCGCCAGACAGGCGTGATCGCCGACACGGCCAATCCGCTTGTGTTCGCGCGCGGGGACATTACAGATCGCAACGGGCAACTGTTGGCGCGCGATCTTCCCGTGTTCGACGTTTACGCCCAGCCCGCTGTGCTTGCCGACAAGACGGACGCGGCGCACGGCCTGGCGCTCGCCACCGGCGTGAACGAGCAGCGGCTCGCGCGCGCGTTTGCCGGTGATCACAACTATGTTCTTGTCGCAAGTCAGATCACACCCGATGCAAAAGAAAAGGTCATGCATCTGGGTTTGCCGGGGCTGGAGTTTCAGACGACCGCGAAGCGCTTCTATCCTGAAGGCGACGCGGCGATACAGGTGCTGGGCACGGTCCAGAGAGTGAGCGGCGGGACAGGCACGGCAGGCCTCGAAAGAGGGCTCAACGCCCAACTCGTTTCCGGCAAGCCGGCGCAACTCTCGCTCGATATGCGGATCCAGTATGTGCTGGGCAGCGAACTCGAAGCCGCGCGCGAGAAATATCAGGCCAAAGCCGCCGGCGGCATCGTCATCAATGTGAACACCGGCGAAATCCTGGCGATGTCCTCGAAAGAGAATCCCAAAGCCGCCAACTACAATCCGCAGCGCAACATCATGGCGGCGGATGTCTATGAACTCGGCTCGGTCTTCAAAGTGCTCACCTTCGCGATGGCGATCGAACAGCGCACCACGCGCATGGACGAGTATTTTCCGGTGGGTGCAGGTTTCAAGATCGGGCGTTTCACGATCCACGACGCCGAACACATGCCGGCGATGATGATGGCGAAGGATATCCTGGCGCAATCATCGAATGCCGGCACGGCGCAGATCGGCCTGCGCTCCGGCCCGGAACGCCAGGAAGCATTTCTGCACAATATGGGCTTGCTCACGCCCTTGCGCACCGAGGTTCCGGAGTTCGCGCGCGCGCATTACCCCGATCATTGGGGACAGGTCGAAACTGCCACGATCAGCTTTGGCCATGGCATCGAAGTCACGCCGCTGTCCTATGTGGCTGCTGCGAGCAGCGTTGTGAATGGCGGCCGGCGCATCCAGCCGACATTCCTGAAGCATCCGGAAGACGCGCGCGGCGAACAGGTCATAAGGCCGGAAACCAGCGAGCAGATGCGCGACCTCTTGCGATATGTCGTCACCAACGGCACCGGCAGGTCGGCCGACGTGCCGGGATACGATGTTGGCGGCAAAACGGGCTCGGCGGAAAAGAACGAGCATGGCCGCTATGTCGCGCACAAATTGCTGACCTCTTTCTGCGCGGTTTTCCCCATAGACAACCCGAGATACCTTGTGTTTGTGATGCTGGACGAGCCGCATGGCGAAAACGCCATGGGCGTCATGGCGCTGGCGGGGCATACCGCCGCTCCGCTGGCTGGCAGCGTCATTGCCCACATCGCGCCTATGCTCGAAATGCCGACTTCCATGCCCGTCCCTGGCCCTGCCAAGGGGAGTTCATAATGGAACCACAATCGGGGTCGATGGTGACGGCGGGTAAGGTGGGCAAAAGCCCGATGGAATCCGTTGGTGAATTTAGTGGCCTTGCGAGCGACAGCCGCGAGGTAAAACCGGGCTATCTTTTCGCCGCGCTCTCCGGCACGCGGGCCAATGGCGCCGCCTTCATGTCGGACGCAGTCCGGCGCGGTGCGGTGGCGGTGCTGGCGCGTCCTGAAGCGCGCGCCGACGCGGAAAAGCTCGGCGTGCGCTTTATTGCTGACGAAAACCCTCGTTTGCGACTGGCGCGGCTCGCCGCGAATTTTTTTGCCGCACAACCCAAAACAGTCGCCGCTATTACGGGCACGAACGGCAAAACGTCGGTGTCGGTCTTTCTGCGCCAGATTTGGGCGCGCGAGGGCTTCAAATCCGCCAGCATGGGAACGATCGGTGTCGTGACGCCGTCCGGCGAAATCTCACTGGCGCATACTACGCCCGACCCCATCGAAGTGCATCGCATCCTCAAGCGTCTTGCCGTTGAAGGTGTGGATCATCTGGCGCTGGAAGCATCAAGCCACGGACTGGACCAATATCGTCTTGATGGCGTGAAAATCGCGGCAGCGGGCTTCACCAACCTGACGCGGGATCATCTCGACTACCACAAGGACATTGCAGACTATCTCGCGGCGAAGTTACGGCTCGTCACGGAGATCGTCCAACCGGGCGGCGTTGTCGCCGTCAATGCGGATGACGAATATTCAAAGGCGTTCATTACCGCCGCGCTGTCGCGGGATTTGAAACTCGTCACGGTCGGCGCTGCCGGTGAGACGCTGAAACTCGTCGCTCGCGTTGCGCATGGTGATGGTCAAACGCTGCAAGTCCTGCATAACGGCAAAGTGCACAAAATTGCTTTGCCGCTCGCCGGTGATTTCCAGGCGTCGAACGCGCTCGTCGCGGCGGGGCTTGCGATCGGCCTTGGCGACGTGCCTGAGAATGTTTTTGCGGCGCTCGGACATTTGAAAGGTGCAGCCGGACGTTTGGAGAAGGTCGCCTTCGCAAAATCGGGAGCGCCCATCTATGTCGACTACGCGCATACGCCCGATGCGCTGGAGACGGTCCTGAAAGCGATCCGCCCCCATGTGGACGGAAAGTTGCGCGTCGTGTTCGGTTGCGGCGGTGATCGCGACAAGGGCAAGCGTCCGTTGATGGGCGCGGCTGCCGCACGTTTTGCGGATGATGTCACCGTTACCGATGACAACCCGCGCAGTGAAGACCCCGCAAGAATCCGCAAGGAGATTTTGGGCGGTGCGCCCGACGCGAGGCAGATCGGCGATCGCGCGCTCGCGATCGATCGCGTTATCGCTTCGCTCGGCAGCGGTGATATTCTCGTTATCGCCGGCAAGGGCCACGAAGCCGGTCAAATCGTCGGTGCCGAAACGCGGCCATTCCTCGATAAGGACGAGGCGGTCAAGGCTGCGGTTTCTCACGGCGGTCGCGCCGCGGAGGCCGTATGAGCGCGCTCTGGACCAGTGACGAGGCGGAAGTGGCGACCTTGGGCCATGCTTCTGAATCTTTTTCCTCCACGGGAATATCTATCGACACACGCAGCCTCAAGGCCGGCGATTTGTTCGTCGCGCTCAAAGGCGATGCGCGCGACGGCCACGACTTTGTCCACGCTGCATTCGAAGCAAAGGCATCTGCCGCGCTGGTTTCACATAAGCCCGATGGTGCTGTTGGGACAGTACTCACCGTCGCACATGTTCAACGAGGCCTCGAAGATTTGGGACGCGCCGCGCGCGCGCGCAGCCACGCCAAGATCATCGCCGTCACCGGAAGCGCCGGAAAGACGACGACGAAGGAAATTCTGCGGTTGGCTTTCGGCGCGTTGGGCAACACCCATGCATCCGCGTCGTCCTACAACAATCACTGGGGCGTGCCGTTGAGCCTCGCTTCCATGCCGCGCGAGACGGAATATGGCGTCTTTGAAGTCGGCATGAATCATTTTGGCGAGCTGCGCAATCTGGTGAGCTTTGTTCGTCCGCATGTCGCGTTGATAACAACTATCGCGCCGGCGCATCTGGAGTTCTTTGGGAACTGCGAAGCCATCGCTGACGCCAAGTCCGAAATATTCGAAGGAATTCTGCCTGGCGGAACAGCAATCATCCCCGCAGACAGCGTTTATGCGGCAAGGCTTTCCTCACGCGCCAAACAAGCAGGCGTGACGCGCGTGCTGTCGTTCGGCCGAAAGGGAGCCGACGCGAAGCTCCTCGATGTTCAAGAGAACGAAGCCGGGATGAAAGTCGAGAGCGAAATCATGGGCCGGCGCGTCGATTTTCGCGTGGGCGCGCATGGAGATCACATCGCCGGAAACGCCATCGGCGCCCTTCTGTGTGTTGCGGCGGTTGAAGGCGACGTTCTGAATGCTGCGGCAGCCCTCTCGGCGTTCTCGGCGCTCAAGGGGCGTGGTGCGCGTTTCCGGGTGAAAGCCAAAACCGGCACGGCGGAAGTCATTGACGAGAGTTACAACGCGAATCCGGCTTCCATGACCGCAGCGTTGGCGTTGCTGGGTTCGGCGAAAGCCAAACGGCGCATTGCCGTGCTGGGCGACATGTTGGAGATGGGCCCGGACGGCGCATCGCACCACGCGGCGCTTGCGCGTGATGTCGATGCGGCGCGTGTCGATCTGGTCTATGCAAACGGCACGCAAATGAAATCGCTTTGGGATGTCCTGCCTGCTTCGCGGCGTGGCCGATACGGCGTGGCCTCGTCCGACATCGCGGCGACGATCGCCGATTCTTTGCAGGATGGGGATGTTGTTCTCGTTAAAGGGTCATTGGGCAGCCGCATGGCTGTGGTTATCGACGCGCTGAAAGCGCGCGGCTTAGCGGTATAGAGGGGAAGCACGTGTTTCATTATTTTCTCGTTCCGCTGGCCGACAAGATCGCGCTGTTCAACGTCTTTCGTTACATCACTTTCCGGGCAGGCGGCGCGGTGATGACCGCGATGCTGATAGCCTTTTTTATCGGCCCGTCGATGATCAACTGGTTGCGCGCGCGCCAGGGCAACGGCCAGCCTATTCGCAGCGATGGCCCGCAGCGTCATATCGTCGAAAAGGCCGGAACGCCCACGATGGGCGGCTTGATGATTTTGATTTCCGTGGTCATTGCGACACTGCTCTGGTCGGACCTCACGGACATGTATGTCTGGATTGTTCTGCTGGTGACGCTCAGCTTCGGTTTGCTCGGCTTCATGGACGATTACCAGAAGGTCACCAAGCGATCCTCGGCGGGCATCAGCGGCCGCGCGAAATTGCTTGTGCAATTCGTGGTCGCGGTTATCGCGGGCTATGGCATTATGACGATGGAAGCGCCGGACCTCTCTGGAGGACTCGCGATCCCGTTTCTCAAAGCGGCCGTTATTCCATTGGGATGGGGCTTTCTGCTTTTCGGGGCGTTGGTGATCGTCGGCGCCTCAAACGCGGTCAATCTTACCGACGGCCTGGACGGATTGGCGATTGTGCCCGTGATGATCGCGGCCTTGGCGTTTGCGCTGATCGCCTATCTCGTCGGCAACATCAAATTCTCTGACTATTTGCAACTGCATTATGTCGCCGGCACGGGCGAGCTGACCGTGTTTCTGGCGGCGTTGATCGGCGGAGGGCTCGGCTTTCTCTGGTACAACGCCCCTCCCGCAATGGTGTTTATGGGAGACACGGGATCTTTGGCCCTGGGCGGCGCGCTGGGCGCGGTCGCTGTCGCCACCAAGCATGAAATTGTGTTGGCCATCGTGGGCGGTCTTTTTGTGATGGAGGCCGTGTCGGTGATCGTGCAGGTCGCGTCTTTCAAGCTGACGGGCAAGCGGGTCTTTAAGATGGCCCCGATCCATCATCATTTCGAACAACTTGGTTGGAAAGAGCCAACCGTCGTCATTCGCTTCTGGATCATTGCCGTCGTTCTGGCGCTGATCGGTCTTTCGACCTTGAAGCTGCGGTGAACGGATGATCACCTCGCACGCCTTCGCAAAATCCGACGTTGCCGTTTTCGGGCTGGCACGCTCTGGCGTGTCATCCGTGCGGGCGCTGGTTGACGGCGGCGCGCGGGTATTTGCCTGGGACGACAAAGAAGAAGGCCGTGCCGCAGCGAAACGCGAAGGCGCGGTCATCATGCCGTTCGCGGACTGGCCCTGGACCCGCATCCGGGCGCTTGTGTTGAGCCCCGGGGTGCCGCTGACACATCCGCGCCCGCATGACGTGGTGTACGCCGCAAATGCTGCGGGCGTCGAAATTATCGGTGACATGGAGCTTTTCGCGCGCGAACTTCGTCCGGATCGTCTGAAGGCGGGGCGAGCGCCCGTCATCGCGGTCACGGGCACCAATGGCAAATCGACGACGACCGCGCTGATCGGTCATATTCTGACGCAGTGCGGTTTCGCAGCGGAGATTGGCGGCAATATCGGCAAATCCGTACTCGATCTGAACACGCCTTCCGCCAAGACGATCTATGTGCTGGAAGTGTCCTCTTATCAGATCGATCTGTCGCCAAGCCTCACGCCCGATGTTTCCGTACTGACGAACATCACGCCGGATCACATCGACCGTCATGGATCGCTCGAAAACTATGCCGCCGTGAAAGCCCGCCTGCTGGAACAGACCGCGCGGAACGGACAGCTCTGCATCGGCGTGGATGATGCACAAACAGCGTCGATCTATACGCGCTTCTCGTCCGGTGGCGGTCCCGAGACTTTGCCGGTTTCGGTCGGCAAGGTTCTTGGTCGAGGTATTTTTGTCCTAGACGGTGCGCTCTACGATGCGCAAGGACAGCGCGCCGCCATGACGATGAATTTGTCCTCGGCTACGCATCTTCCCGGCGCACATAATTGGCAGAACGCGGCGTTGGCCTATGCTGCCGTAAAGCCGTTCGTAAAAGACGCGCGCTTGATTGCCGATGCGATTGCAAGTTTCCCCGGACT
>DATCFN010000347.1:0-6807 GCA_036509475.1 Rhizomicrobium sp.
CGTCGTCTTCCAGCACCGCGCCGGGACGCAGCCGCGCATAAGGACCGACCAGCGCGCCGTGGCCCACTTCGGCGCCTTCCAGATGTGAGAACGCCTTGATCTGCGCACCGCTGCGCACCGTGACGCCAGGCGCGAAGACCACAAACTGGCCCACTTGCACGTCGGCTTCCAGAACGGTGTCGTGGCTGAAATAGACCGTGTCCGGCGCCAGCATGCCAACGCCATTGTCCAGCGCCTTGGCGCGCAGGCGGGTCTGCATCACGTTTTCACAGGCCGCCAGTTCGGCGCGGGAATTGACGCCCATCATGTCGCGCTCCTGCGCCTCGACCACCGCACAGCGCACACCATCTTGGGCGGCAAGCATCGGCACGTCGGTCAGATAATATTCGCCTTGCGTGTTTTCATTCTTCAGCTTCGCGGCCCAGCGGAAGAAACTCTTCGCGTCCGCCGCCATGATTCCGGCATTGCACAGTTTCACCGCGCGCTGATGTTCGTCGGCGTCCTTGTATTCCACGATGCGATAGAGAAATCCGTCGTCCACGATCACGCGGCCATAAGCCTTGTTCTCGGAATGGAAAGCGACGATCGCCATGCCGGGTTTTTCACGCGCGGCGAAAGACTCTTCGAATGTCTGCGCCGTCACCAACGGCATGTCGCCATAGGAGACGATCGTCACGCCTGCAAAATCGCCCAGCAGCGGCGCGGCGCAGGCCGCCGCATGGCCGGTGCCGAGCTGTTTGTCCTGCACGACGCATTCCGCGCCCTGGCTCGCCGCGAACGCGCGCACTTCGTCGGCACCCGGCGCCGTCACCACGACGATGCGCGAGATGCCCGCGCCCTTCATGGCCGCGATGACATGGCCGAGCATCGGCAGCCCCGCCACTTCGTGCAGCACCTTGGGCTTTGCGGATTTCATCCGCGTGCCCTGGCCCGCCGCCAGAATGATTCCTGCCCGCGCCGTCATGGGTTTCCGGTAAAGTTGAACTTCGTCGCCGTCATTGCGATAACCTGCCGCCCTATCAAGGCAAAATGACGAATTGCAACACTATGTTGCGCCTGCCAAGCCGGTTAATCCAACAAAATGACTTCGCTGCCGACGCTGATCTTCGACCTGGACGGAACGCTGGTCGATACCGCGCCCGATCTTCTGGGCGCGATGAACGCCGTGCTGATAGCGCAGGGCCGCAAGCCCGTCGATCCCGAAACCCTGCGCCACATGGTCGGCTTTGGCGCGGCGTCGCTGATCCGCCAGGCGATGGCAGCCACCGGCCCGGCTGTGGCGGAAGACCGCCTGCCGGCGCTGGTGGACGATTTTGTCGCCCATTACGCCGCGCATCTGGCCGATAGCAGCAAGCCTTTTTCCGGCGTCGTCGAAACGCTAGCCGCGCTTCAGAAGCAGGGCGTGAAAATGGGCGTGCTGACGAACAAACCGCACGAACTCACACTGCCTTTGCTGAAGGCGCTGGATCTGGACAAATTCTTCGGCGCGATCCACGGCGCGGGCCGCTACAGCTACAACAAACCGGACCCGCGCGTTTTCCGCCATATCGTGGAAGAACTGACCGGGAATGCCAACGCGCCGGCCGTAATGATCGGCGACAGCGCCACGGACGTCGCCACCGCGCGAGCCGCCGGGGTGCCTGTGATTGTCGTATCTTATGGCTATACGCCGGAACCGGCCCACACGCTGGGCGGCGATGCGCTGACCGGCGATTTCACCCAAATTCCGGCCCTGGCGCGCGGCTTGACGGACCAATAGCGGCGGCCTTATAGCCCACGTCCCTCCGCAAGGTTGGGGCGCGTAGCTCAGCGGGAGAGCACTCCCTTCACACGGGAGGGGTCACAGGTTCAATCCCTGTCGCGCCCACCATCTTTTCCAGAAAATGTCATGCGCAACGGCTCAAGCCGCCTTGGACGTGTTCGCCTTGGCCGCGTTGCGAAGGCGTTCGAGATTCTTCAAACCGTCCTTGACGAAGGGGCTGGCGCGCAACGCCGCGAAAAACAGATCGCGCAGCATCGAACCCGGAAAACGCAGCGGCCGCTTGATATGCAGCAGCAGGATGATGCGATCTTCATCGGTATCGTTCCACACTTCATGCGGGAACATGTCGTCGAAAATGACAATCTTGCCCTCTTCCCAAACGACATTCTGCGCGCCGACCTGCATGTGGCAGGCCTCGCGCCGTAGCGGAACAATCAGACCCAGATGCGCGGTGAGGATAGCCTTTGTCGGGCCGGTATGGCGCGGCACATGGGCGCCCGCCAGCATCACCGAATAGAACGCCGTGAGGAGTCCCGGAATGTTCTCCAGCATGGCGGCGGTTTGCGGCGCGCGCGTGCAATTTTCCTTGATGCGAACGCCATAGCCCCAAAGAAAAAAGGAACGCCACTTGTCATCCAGCGCGATCTTATCGTGATCCGGCGAAACTTCGCGGATGGACGGCACCGACATGCGATCTGCCAGGAGGGCCTGCGCTTCCGCCCGGATCGCGGGTGCATTCGCCTGCAAATAGGACGTCCAGGGAAACAGCGCATTGGCGACGATTTCCTGCTCTTCGATCTTGCTGAAACGCATCAGCAAACGATCGAAGCCGGGCAAAAGCCGCAAGCCGGTGTCGATCACCCACTGGCGGTTGAACTTGCCCTTCCGGCCCGCTGGCTGTTCGGCATGGGAAAGGCTGCTGGCATCGCTCATGAAATAATTCTTTTCCGAATTGGAGTTGGGCATAAACGCAGGCGCGCGCCCGCCAAAAGCGCGGTTCCCCCCGGCCATCCTTTAATCAAATGCGCGGCTGTTGTCGCGGGTTCCTTGCGTGGAGTGTCGAATAGTTAAGCCGGGCGCGGCGGTTTCCCCGGTTTAGCGGCGCAGAAAGGGCCTTTTGGCCATCACCGGGGCTTTATCTTTACGATTTCAACACCGCGCACGCCTTAAAAGTTAAGGACGCCAAACGTCCGCGAGCCGGACGGGCACTGGCGGATTCGGTGACCGGATGAGCGATGCAGCACCGCTGAGCGCCAATGCCGGGGCGGTGAAGGCTGACATGCCTTCCGCTCTGCCGCGATTCGTTGCCGTGGTGCTCCGCTACACCCTCTCCGCACTGGGACCGATCAGCGTATCGGCCGCGCATTTCATCGCCGCGCTGATATTCCTGCACAGCCTGCAGCGCGCGGAATTCGGCCTGTTCGCGTTCGTCTTCATCATCGTGTCGTTCTGCTTTTCGATGAGCGGGGCGCTGTTCGGCGCGTCGCTGGTCAATTCGGTGAACACCGTGGGGCCAATGAGCACAGATGGCCTCGCAGCCTTCATGAAAGCCAACGCCATCTTTTCCCTTCTCGCCGCGGTCGCGGTATTCGCGCTCATGCTGGCGGGCAGCGCAACGCCCGACGTGGCCGCCATTATCGGTCTGTATGGCGGCGTAATGACGATGCGCTGGTTCGCGCGCAGCTACGCCTACGCCATCCACAAAATGCCGCGCGCCATTACCTCGGACGTCATATACAGCGTGGCGCTAGTGGCCGCGCTTGGCGGCGCGGCTTTCGCGCATGCGTTGACGCCGCGCATCGCGGCCGCGATCATGGTTTTCTGCTCGCTTTGCGCGCTGGTTTCGTTTGGCCCCGGCTTTCTGGCCGCACAGGGACGGGCGATATTCAAAGGCTCGCTACGCGACTTCATGCCGGTGTGGCAGGATCTGGCGCGCTGGTCGCTGCTGGGTGTCGTCACCACCGAAGCCGCGTCGAACGCGCATGCCTATCTCGTCACATTTATTTCCGGGCCGCACGCCTTCGCGCTTCTGGCCGTTGGCGCGCTGTTCATGCGCCCGGTTTCGCTGGTGATGACCGCACTTCCCGACGCGGAACGCCCCGCGATGGCCCGCGCCATCGCCCAGAACAAGATGCCGGAAGCGCTGCGCGCGCTGATGGAATTCCGGCTGGCGGGGCTGGCCGTTCTCGCCGGCACGATCGCGCTTGCGACCGTTATCCTGATCTGGTTTCCGCAACTGGTTCTGAAAAACGGGTATGACGAGCGCAGCATCGTGGCCGTCGTCTGCATCTACATCGCAATCATGGCGGTGCGTGTGTCACGCACGCCGGAATCGGTTTTCCTGCAGGTCATCGGCGAATACAAATCGCTTTCCGGCGCCAGCGTGCGCTCCAGCATCGTGTCCGTCACCGCCACGCTGACGCTGCTTCTCATATTTGGACCACTTGTCTCGCTGCTCGGCATTCTGCTGGGAGAAATGGTCGGGGCGCAGCGCGTCTTCGTGCTTGTGCGCGCCTGGCACGCCAAACATAAGACCTAGGCGCTGCGGCGCAGGTTTCGCTGCACTGTCTCCGCGCTTTCGCGGGAACGGCGCCGGGCTTTCTCCGCGGCAATCAGCGCCAGCCAGTTGCCGAAAAGATTGACGGACTGATCGCGCCAAATACGCAGCGGCAATGCCCTTCCCGCAATCTCGCTATAGTGCGGCAGAAGCGCTGGATCGCGACCCTTCTCGTTCAAATCGCGCAAGGCGTTCTGGGTGGCCGGATCGAAATAGTTCTGCGGCATCGCCGGCATTTCGTTTCGTTCACCGCGCAGGAAGCGCCCGATGTCGCGGCAGTATTCGCGACCCAGCGTTTCGCGGTCATATTCGGGATGACCCTGCAGGAAAACAAACAGGCTTTGCTCTTCGCGCGCGAACAGATTGACGCCGCCATCGCGCAGTCGCGAAAGCACGGAATAGCCCTTGGCCGTCAAATCCTTCTCGGCAAGTTCGTTGTGGCGCGAATGGGGAACGGCAGCGGAGCCGTGGCTGCCAAGGAGCAGCGCGTCATCGGACGCATCGTCGCAATCGAACACGCCGCTCAGTTTGTGCGGTAGGAAACGTCGCTTGATACCGTCCATATGCAGGACAGCGGCATGGGCCGCGAGGCAGGAAAATAGTGTCGAGACAGTGCCGGTCTGCGCCCAATCCACGAGCTTCGCGAAACTCTGCCAATAGGCTTCGTCGCGCAGATCCGCCGCAATCGGCTCGGCGCCGGTGACGATCACCGCGTCGATCTGCGCATCCGGCAGCGCCGCAGCATTTGCATAATGCCCTTCCATGCGCGACTGGGCGAGTTCGCTGCGCACGATCTCCGGAAAAGAAAAAAGCCGGAGCCGCACGTCGATCGGTCCGGCGGCGTCTTTCAACAGGCGCGCGAATTGGATTTCCGTGGCGCGCAAGGCCGCATCCGGCATGTTGTTGACGAGGCCGATATGGATCGTGTCGCTGGCCCTGCGGCGCGGGACGGAGCCGTGAAACAGAAGTTCCGCGCCACTGTTCACGAACGCACCGCACGCAGCTTCTGCGTTGCCGTGCGCGTGGCGGCCAGCGCGCTGTCGATATCGGCGATGATGTCGTCGATATGTTCGATGCCGATGGACAGGCGGATCGCTTCCGGCGTGACACCCGCCTTGCGCTGCTCGTCCGGCGGCATCTGGCGATGCGTGGTCGATGCCGGATGGCAGGCCAGTGATTTCGCATCGCCGATATTGACGAGACGCTTGATGAGCTTCAGCGCGTCATAGAAATCCTTGCCCGCCTCGAAGCCGCCTTTCACGCCGAATGTGAGCAGCGACGGCGGATTGCCGTTCAGGTATTTCAGCGCCAGCGCGTGATAGGGGCTTTGCGCGAAACCCGCATAGTTCACCCATTCCACGCGGCTGTCGTCGCGAAGATATTCAGCGACCTTGCGCGCATTCGCGACGTGACGCTCGACCCGAAGCGCCACCGTCTCGATGCCCTGCAACAACAGGAACGCCGTCATCGGCGCCATGATCGCGCCTGTGGTGCGCTGATAGACCGAACGCGCGCGCGCCGCGAAGGCGCCGCGGCCGAAACGCTCGGCATAGACCAGTCCGTGATAGGACGCGTCCGGTGTCGTGAATTGCGGAAAGCGCGCGGCATGTTCCATCCACGGGAAATTGCCGCTGTCCACGACGATGCCGCCCATCGCGGAGCCGTGACCGCCCATGAATTTCGTCAGCGAATGAACGACGACGTCCGCGCCATATTCGATAGGCCTCAGCAAAATGGGCGTGGCGACGGTATTGTCCACGATGAGCGGCACGCCATGCTTGTGCGCGACCTTCGCGATCGCCTCGATATCGCAGATGTTTCCCGCCGGATTGCCAACAGTTTCGCAGAACACCGCCTTGGTGTCCGCGTCGATCATCTTTTCGAGCGCCTCGGCGGTGTCGCCGGCGGCGAAACGCGCGTGAATGCCGTGGCGTGGCAGGACATGACCGAGCAGCGTATGGGTCGTGCCGTAAAGCTGTGGCGTCGCGACGATATTGCCGCCTATGTCGGCGACGTTGACGAAAGCATGATGCAACGCAGCCTGACCGGACGCCGTCGCCAGCGCCGCGAAACCGCCCTCCAACTCCGCCACGCGCTTTTCCAGCACTGCGACGGTCGGATTGGAAATACGGCTGTAGCGATAGCCCTCTTCTTCGAGGTTGAACAACGCCGCGCCGTGATCGGCGCTGTCGAACTGGTAAGCCGCCGTCTGGTAGATCGGCACCGCGACGGCATGCGTCGTAGGATCGGAATCGAAACCCGAATGAATGGCAATTGTCTCGGCGCGCATGCGCGTTAGTCCTGGCTGGAACGCGCCGATTGTAGGCAACGGACCTTAACGAAATTTGCGCGCAATCGCGCAGCGGCGCGCTCGCCTGTTAACGCGCTGGCAGCGCAACTGCGCTAATCTGGCGTTCGATATTTCAACAACCGTTTCGTTTTGAGACAGTCCATGTCATCCGCTGCGCAGCGCAACGCTCCGAAGGAC
>DATCFN010000348.1:0-2422 GCA_036509475.1 Rhizomicrobium sp.
CGATGATACTTACGAGCGCGCCTTTCACGCGCGGGGCCGTTCCTATCACGACCTGCTCCATTTGCGTGCCGGCGATCTTTCCATCGTGCCCGATGCGGTGATCTATCCGCGCGGCACCGATGAAGTTCTTTCGGCCTTGTCGTTCGCGGCGCAGAACGGCATCGCCATCGTTCCATTTGGCGGTGGCACCAGCGTCGTGGGGTCGGTGACCGCGGATGCGGGCTCGTTCAAGGCTGTAATCTCGTTCGACATGTCGGGCATGGATCGGCTGGTCGGGATCAACACCACGAACAATACCGCGACAGCCGAAGCCGGCATCTACGGCCCCGCACTCGACAAAGCCTTGCGCGCGCAGGGCGTGACGCTCGGCCATTATCCGCAATCGTTCGAATTTTCCACGCTCGGCGGCTGGATCGCGCATCGCGGTGCCGGCCAGCAGTCGGGCCGCTATGGCCGCGCCGACGCATGGCTCGTGTCGGCGAAACTCGCAACGCCGCGCGGTCTTCTCACCACCGAGGATTTTCCGGCATCGTCCGCCGGACCGCGCATCACCGATCTGGTGCTTGGATCGGAAGGTATATTCGGCATCATCACTGAGGCAACGTTCAAGATCCGGCCCGCGCCTGCCGTCAGCGACTATCGCGGATTTTTGTTTCGCGATTTCGTCAGCGGCGCGGCCGCCATTCGCCGCGCGGCACAGGAGCGCCTGCCCTTCGCCATGCTGCGCCTCTCCGACGCGGAAGAAACGCGGTTCTATCGCGCCTATGGAATGGCCGGGAAATCGAAGGGGCTGGGCGGGCGCATCGCCGACGCCTATCTGCGCGTCCGCGATTTCGGCGCGGGCGCATCGGCCATGATCGCCGGGTTCGAAGGCGATGCCGCGGATGTGGGGCGATCGCGTAAGCGCTTTGAAGCTATCGCCAAAGAGTTGGGCGCGATGTCGCTCGGCACCGGACAGGGCGAACGCTGGCTGCAAGGTCGGTTCCACGGTCCTTACTTGCGTGAGCCGATGATGGATCGTGGACTGGGCGTGGATACGCTGGAAACCGCGACAAGCTGGTCAAACCTCGACGGGCTTTATGCCGCTGTGAAAAAGACGTTGGAAAATTCCATTCGTGAAACAGCGCCACGCCCTGGCGCGCGCGGCATCGTGACCTGCCACATCAGCCATTCTTATACGGACGGCGCCAGCCTCTATTTTACCTATATCTTCCCGCGCGCCCTGCATGGCGACATCGCGCAATGGCAGGCGATCAAGCGCGCCGCGACGGACGCCATCGTCGCGCATGGCGGAACGATCAGCCATCATCATGGCGTCGGTGAGGATCACCTGCCCTGGATGGAACAGGAAAAGGGTGCGCTGGGGGTGGAAGTGCTGCGCGCTATCAAAACGACGCTCGACCCCAAGGGCATTCTCAATCCCGGAAAACTCATTCCGCGTTGAGCGCCGTCTTCACCGCTTGCGCCGCAGCCTTTAGCGCTTCAGCCGCTTGGGGCAGAACCGCCTGCAGATAGATGAAGTCGTGAACCATATCGAGATGGTCCGACACCGTCACATCGACCTTTGCGGCGCGCAGCTTCTCGGCATAGTGCTGGCCTTCATCATGCAGCGGATCGAACCCGGCCAACATGATGTAAGCGGGCGGCAATCCCGAAAAATCTTTCGCGAGCAGCGGCGAAATACGCGAATCCGTCTTGTCCGCATCGCCCGGCAGATAATGGGCGTAGAACCAATCCAGCGTCTTGCGCTCCAGAAAATAGCCTTCCGCGAAATCGCGCAACGATTTCGTCTCCGCGCCGATTTGCGTCACGGGAAACAAGAGCAACTGGAACGCAAGTTTCGGCGCGCCCTTGGCCTTCGCCATCTGAGTCATGACCGCGGCCAACGCGCCACCGGCGGAATCGCCGCCGACCGCGAGACGGTTGGCATCGACACCCAGATCGGCGGCATTCTTTTCGATCCATTCCAGCGCGGCAAAGGCATCGTCCACCGCTTCGGGGAATTTGCTTTCCGGTGACAGGCGATATTCGACGGAAATCACGCGGCAACCGGACTCATTTGCCAGCATCCGGCAAAGCCCGTCATGCGTATCGACATTGCCGATCACCCAGCCGCCGCCGTGGAAGAACACGAGTGTCGGCAACGCCTCGCCGCCGGCAGCCACCGCGGCATAGCTGCGCGCGGCGAGTTCGCCATGCGCGACGGGAATTGCGATGTTCGCCACCTTGCCGATGGGCACGTCTTTCGGGCCGGCCAGTTGCATCAGCGCCGCGAAGGATTCGCGCGCTTCGGCGGGCTGCATCTCCCACGTTTTCGGGCCGCCGAGGGAGGCGACCTGATCGAGAAAGGCTTTCAATACGGGATCGAGCGGCATCGCTTGTCCTTGGTGAAGGAAGGACAAGTTTGCACAGGCGCGCGTGT
>DATCFN010000349.1:0-49122 GCA_036509475.1 Rhizomicrobium sp.
CGTCGCGCCAGGAAAAGCTGAAATGGTGATCGCACCAGCGCCCGGCCACCGAGAGGTTGAGTTCGTCACGCCCTGCCCGTTCGAAGGGCCAGCCATTGTCCTCCACCGTCCGCTCCAGCATGTCGAGGGGATGCGGCGCCGAAACTGTTTCGTCTTGATGGGCAAGGGACATTCAACACTCCTTGGGCGCAGCAGACCAAAACGAAGCAGTCATGAATCAAACTGGCACAAGATTTTGTGGCCGCACAAGAGTCTGCCCGCCACTGTCTGTGGGAAGTGGAGTCGGCTCACAGCTTTGGAGATTCGACCTGTGGACGAGTCAGGCTTGCGGTTTAGGAATCTTTGACTCGAGTTCGGCGAGCCGGGCGGCCAGCGCCTCGTTTTCCATGCGCGCTTTCGCGGCCATCGCCTTCACCGCTTCAAATTCTTCGCGCGGCACGAAGTCCATGTCGGCAACGAGGCGCTCAAGGCGCTGACGCATGAAGGTGTCGACTTCCCCGCGCACGCTCTGCGCCGCGCCGGCGGCGTCCGTGAAGATTTTGGCGAGGCCATCGAGAAACGGGTTTTCGGTCTGCATGACCACTTTATAACGCGAAGGACGGCGGGCTGGCGAGCCATGAATGACGCGCGGGCGGGTAAGGGTTTTGGCTGGTTTTCCCGCGCGCATTTCGCTATGCGCTATGGCCATGGCGATCCAATTCCCCGACATAGACCCCGTCCTTCTTCATCTGGGCCCGCTGTCGATCCGCTGGTACGCGCTGGCCTATATTTCCGGCCTGCTGATCGGCTGGTGGCTGATCCTGCGCATGCTCGCCCAAAAGAGCCTGTGGAAAAATCCGCCCTTCAACGGCAAGCGGCCCGCAACCGACGACGACATCGGCGATCTGGTGGTCTGGGTCACGCTGGGCGTGATCCTCGGCGGGCGCATCGGCTGGGTGCTTCTTTACGGCGTCTTCCTGTGCGGCGTGACGCCGGATGCGGGTGCCGGCTACTGCCAGGGCCTGCCCATGGCGTTCATCACCAATCCCATCCGCATCATCGCGGTGTGGGAAGGCGGCATGTCGTTCCACGGCGCAGCGATGGGCGTGATCCTCGCGATCATCCTGTTCTGCCGCAAACGCAAGCTGCCGCTCTTCACCATCGGCGATCTGATTTGCGCGGTGGAACCCATCGGCGAATTTTTCGGGCGCATGGCCAATTTCGTGAACGGCGAATTGTGGGGCAAGCCGACGACAGAACCGTGGGGCATGGTGTTCTGCTCACCGCATATCATCGCCGCCAATCACGGCGACTGTCCGGCCGGACTGACGCCGCGCCATCCCAGCCAGCTTTATGAGGCAGCGCTGGAAGGCATTCTTCTGTTCGTGATCCTGCAAATCGGGATTCGCTATTTCCGCTGGCAGGACCGGCCCGGCCTGACGAGCGGCGTGTTTCTTGTGGGTTATGCGGTGCTGCGTTTCTTCGTCGAATTCTTCCGGGAGCCGGACGCGCCGTTCTGGGGTCCGGTGAGCATGGGACAGGCGCTGTCGGCGCTGTTCCTGCTCGGCGGCGGCGTGGTGCTATGGCTCGCTTTCGCGACACCGAAAGCGAAAGCCGCGCCGTGAACGCGCTCGGCCAGCGCATCGCGCGGCTGATCGAAGCGCAAGGACCGCTGTCGGTCGCGCAGTTCATGACCATCGCGCTGCACGACCCGCAAGGCGGTTACTACGCCACGCGCGATCCGTTCGGCGCACCGAAAAATGACAAAGGCGGCGATTTCATCACCGCGCCCGAGATCAGCCAGATGTTCGGCGAGTTGCTGGGACTGTGGATCGTGCAATGCTGGCACGATCAGGGAAAGCCGCTTGCACGACTGGTCGAGTTGGGTCCGGGGCGTGGCACGTTGATGGCCGACGCGTTGCGTGCTGCGCGGCTGATGCCGGAATTTCTGTCCCGCGTCGAGGTCGTGATGGTCGAGATCAGCCCGGCGTTGACTGCGATTCAGAAAGAGACATTGAAAGATTCCGGCGCGGCGATCCGCTGGACCACGCAGATCGAAGACGCGCTGGACGGGCGCGCGATCTTTCTTCTCGCCAATGAATTTTTCGACGCGCTGCCGATCCGCCAGTTCGTCAAGACGGAGCGCGGCTGGTGCGAGCGCATGGTGGTCCTGGATGAAAACGGTGCGCTGACATTTGCGCTGTCGCCGGAGCCGAGTGCCCTCGCCATTGCGCGCAGCGGCGCGCCGCTGGGCGGGTTCTACGAAAGCGCACAGGCCTCGACCGCGCTGGCCGAACAGATCGGAGGCGCCATCGCGCAAAATGGCGGCGCGGCGCTCATCGTGGATTATGGATATGGCGCAGAGGCCGGTTTCGGCGAGACGTTGCAGGCCGTCGGCGATCACAAATTCGCTTCCGTGCTGGAGACACCAGGCGACGTCGATCTTTCGGCTCATGTCGATTTCGCGGCGCTGGCTGAGGCCGCGCAGAGCGGAGGCGCAGTGGCGTGCGGCCCCGTCGGCCAAGGCGAACTGCTGGAGAAGCTCGGCATCGTCGCGCGCGGCGAAAGACTGATCGAAAGAAATCCCTCCGCGATGCACGACATCACGCGCGCCGTCGAACGGCTGATCCTGCCGGGCGGGATGGGCACGCTGTTCAAGGCGCTGGCGATCGTGCCGCCCGGCTCTCCCAAACCGCCGGGATTTTGAGATGCTCGTTCTGCGCGCCACGAACATTGCAACCAGCGCCGTCCGGCACGGCTTCTTCGGCCGGACGGGGGGTATTTCGACCGGCATTTATGACTCGCTGAACTGCGGACCCGGTTCCGGCGACGCACGCGAAGCGGTGGTCGAGAACCGGCGCCGCGTCGCCGCCGCGCTCGGCCCGGACATCGCCCTCGTCACCGCCGGACAAATCCACGGCACCCAAACCATCACCGTCGCGCGCGCGTGGGCCATTGGCGAGACGCCGGCGGACGATCCTACATTCATCCCGCTGGGCGACGCGATGGCGACCGCGACGCCGGGCATCGCGCTGGGCATCCTCACCGCCGATTGCGCGCCGGTCCTGTTTGCCGACGCCCACACCGGGGTCATCGGCGCGGCGCATGCCGGATGGAAAGGCGTGCTCGGCGGCGTCATCGAATCGGTGCTGGATGCGATGGAGAAATTGGGCGCGAACCGGTCGCATATCGCTGCCACTATCGGCCCCTGCATCGGCCAGCGGAACTACGAAGTTGGCGCGGAATTTCGCGACCGTTTCGCCGTAGCCGATTCGGCCAATGCCCGATTCTTCATCGACTCGGACAGAGCAGACCATTTCCGCTTCGACCTCGAAGCCTATGTTGTCCACAGATTGGGCGCGGCCGGTGTGCCGCAGATTGAAGCGCTTCACGCCTGCACCTATGCGCGCGAAGCCGATTTCTTCAGTTTCCGGCGCAATACGCATCGCAAACAGCCGAACTACGGACGCCAGATTTCCGCGATTGCGTTGCTGCCTTAAAACCTGTCATCCCGGCCAGCGAGCAAAGCGAGCGTGAGCCGGGACCCACCGTGACAATTTCGCTATGGGTCCCGGACAACCGCTGCGCGGCTTCCGGGATGACATGGAGAATGTCGCTTGCTAGAACCCGTTTCACCAATCCTTCACATCGGGGCGCGTTTCATGCGTGAAGAAACCGGAACGCGGCACATGAAAATCCTGGCGGGCAATTCCAATCGCGCGCTGTCGGACGCGGTCGCCCAATTCCTGAAACTGCCGATGACCAAGGCGGTGGTGCGGCGCTTCGCCGACATGGAAGTCTTCGTCGAGATTCAGGAAAACGTCCGCGGCGAGGACATGTTCGTCATCCAGTCCACCAGTTTCCCTGCCAACGACAATCTGATGGAACTGCTCATCATCATCGATGCGCTGCGGCGCGCATCGGCGCGGCGCATCACGGCGGTGCTCCCCTATTTCGGTTATGCGCGGCAGGACCGCAAAGTCGGTCCGCGCACGCCGATCAGCGCCAAGCTGGTCGCCAACCTCATCACCCATGCCGGCGCCGACCGCGTGCTGACGGTCGACCTGCATGCCGGTCAAATACAGGGCTTCTTCGATATTCCGACCGACAACCTCTACGCGATGCCGGTGATCGTGAAGGACATTCACGAATATCTCGGCAGCACCGACCTGATGGTGGTGTCGCCGGATGTGGGCGGCGTGGTGCGCGCCCGCGCACTGGCCAAGCGGCTCGGCACCGACCTCGCCATCGTGGACAAGCGCCGCGAGCGCGCCGGCGAGAGCGAAGTCATGAACATCATCGGCGATGTCGAAGGCCGGTCCTGCATCCTGATCGACGACATCGTGGATTCCGGCGGAACGATCTGCAACGCCGCCGAGGCGCTGCTGAAGAACGGCGCCAAGGATGTCTGCGCCTACACCACGCACGGCGTGCTGTCGGGCGGCGCGGTGGCGCGCATCCAGAACTCCAAGCTGAAAAGCATGGTCATCACCGACTCCATCGCGGCGACCGACGAAATCTCCAAATGCAAGAACATCCGCCGCATTTCCATCGCACCCCTCATCGGCGAAGCGATCAAGCGCATCAGCAATGAAGAGAGCGTGTCGAGCCTGTTCGACTGATGCCCACGCAGGCCGACGTCCGCAAGATCGCCTTGGCGCTGGATGGCGTGAGCGAGGCCGATCATTTCGGCCGGCCGAGCTATCGCACCACAAAACGTATCTTCGCGGTGATGCGGCCGGACGGGCTCTATCTGAACCTGCCGGAGGAGCGCAAAGAGTTCCTGTTTGCCGCCGCGCCCGATGTGTTCGTCAAGCATATGTGGGGCAAGACGGCGAACGTGATCGTGCAGATCGCCAGGATTTCCCAGAAAGAACTCGCCGCGCTTATCGGCGAAGCCTGGACGCACAATCAACCGCCGCCGAAAAAGGCGAAGGCCGTGAAAACCGCAACGCCCAAACCGCGCAAGCGCAAATGATAGATGGCGCAGACATCCGCAAGCTCGCTCTGGCGCTTCCCGGCGTGGAGGAGAAGGATCACTTCGGGTCGCCGTCGTTCCGCTTTGGCGGACGCATCTTCATCCAGATCAACGATAAGAAACGCGAAGCGATCTTCAAGTTGTCGCCACTGCATCAGGAAATCCTGTTCGAGGAACGTCCGGACGCCTTTCGCGCGGAAGTGTGGGGCAACATTCGCTGGACGCGCGTGATGCTGAAACATGTTTCGCCGGCAGAGATCAGGCCATTGATACAGGAAGCCTACGATCAAGTCGCGGCAGCAAAGGCGAAGAAGAAAGAGAAAAAATAACTCCCCCCCATTTTACGGGGAAGGAAAATTTAATGCGCCATCACGAAGTTCGTGACGTCGTCGCGCAAGGTCGTGTTGCCGCGAAAGCCGGGGGCCAGCGACAGCACCAGGCCGATATGGCCGACGCCCGGATAGGCTTTCAATTCCACATCACTGCCAAAAGAACGCAGCTTCGCCGCCATGTTGATCGCATTCTTCGGACTCACGGTCGTGTCGTCGGTGCCGTAGGCCAGAAGCATCGGCGCGCGCTTGCCGTCGATATAGGTGATCGGTTGCGTCGCCTTCACGCGGTCGCCGCCGAATATCTCGATCAGCTTGGGATCGGTCAGCGGCAGGAAGTCGTACGGTCCTGCCATGCCGATCACGCCGCGAATCCATGACGGGTCGGCGCCGATGTCCTTCAGATAATGCAGATCGCTGTCCAGCATCACAACGTTGTAGGCGCCGGCGGAATGGCCGGAGAGAAACAGCCGCTTGGGATCGCCGCCATAGGTGGCGATGTTGTCATGGACGAATTTGAAGGCGTGTGCGCTGTCTTCGATGAAGGCGGGGTATTTCACCTGCGGATAAAGCCGGTAATCGGCCACCACCGTCACGATGCCTTTGCTGGCGAACGCCTGGCCGAGGAATTTGTAGATGTCCTTCGAGCCGCTATCCCAGCTTCCGCCATAGATGAAGAGAAGAACCGGCGCGGGTCCGTTCATGTGGTCCGGTATATAGATGTCGAGCTTCTGGCGCGGGTCGGTTCCATAGGCGATGTCGCGCTTGATCGTGTAGCCATTGGACGGAACCAGCAGCGTGTTGAGCAGCATGGCCGGCGAACAGGCCGACAAAACCAGCCCCATCAGGGCCGCAAAAAAGACTTTGAGTCGCGTGCGCATGGAATCTCGGGTCCGGACAGGAGGAATACGCGGCAGGGTCGGCTGCGGTTCACTCTGCCCTGCCACGGCGGCCTGCGCCAGATCGGCGCGGATTAACCCTTAGCGCGCAGGCTCAGGCGCCAGCGCCGCACGACTTCCTCCAGCGCATCCGTGTCGAACACCGAGTTGCGCCAGCCTTTGGAGAAACCTTCGTGGCGGATGGTCGGCAAACGGTTGGCGTGGATGTTCTTGAAGCGCACCCGCATCGGCATCACCACGCCCTCGCCCAGAATGATTGCCTCGCGATCGCCCAGAAGCGGCAGGAAGTCGAGCAGGTCGAGCGCGCCTTCATGCGTGTTCGCGCGCACCACTTCCTGGTCGCGGTCCGTCGAAAGCCGCATGGCGATCACGGTGCTGCACTGGGACATGATGGTGGCGTCCAGTTCCGACGGGCGCTGCGTGATCAGCGCCAGCGAGACGCCGTATTTGCGGCCTTCCTTGGCGATGCGCGACAGCGCCTGGCGGGTCGGCATGAACTCTTCGTGGTTGGCGGGCGCATAGCGATGCGCTTCCTCGCAGACCAGAAGCATCGGCGTGGCGCCTTCGCTCCATACCGCCAGATCGAAGGCCAGCCGCGAAATCAGCGAGATCACGACGTCGAGAATTTCGGTCGGCACCGCCGCCAGATTGATGACGGTGACCGGCTTGCCGCCCGTCGGTATGCGGAAAATCTGGCCTAGGATCGAGGTCATCGTGTCTTCGATCATCAGGCTGCCGAACATGAAGCTGTAGCGCGGGTCGGCGACCAGCGCTTCGACGCGCGCCTTCAGACGGCGATAGGGCGTGGTCTGCTGTGAGCGTTCCAGCTTGCCCAGATTGTCGTCGATGAAGGCCACGACGTCCGACAGGCGGAACGGCGTCGGCGTATCGACGGTCAGACCGGCCGCCTCGGTCGTGCGGCGCAGGCGCGATGCCTGCGCTTCGGAATATTTGCGTTTGGCGACCAGCACGCCCTCGCTGAGAATTTCCGTCTCGGCATCGCGCCAGTGATCGGTGCTGACGAAGGCGGCGGTCAATTCGGCGAAATTCAGCAGCCAGAACGGCAGGCGCAGATTGCTCTGGTCCACCAGCTCTGCCATGTCGCCGAACGCGCCGGGATATTCGTTGTGAATGTCCAGCATTACGACGCGTGCATGCTCATGCCCGGCGATCGCGGCCTGCAGGATGCAAGTCAGCGTCGAGGATTTTCCGCAGCCGGTGGTGCCGACGACAATGAAATGCTTGCCCAACAGGTCGTCGATCAAAAGCCGCGCCGGGACACGGCTGTCCTGGAACAGTGTGCCGACGTCGATGGTCGCTGCATCCGGGCTGGCATAGACCACGCGCAGGTCTTCCCACTGGGCGAGATAACAGGCGTCGCCGACGCTGGGCACGCTTGTTACGCCGCGGCGAAAGGTGCGCTTGCCGCTTTCGTCCACGACGATCTCGCCGCCCAGATTAAGCTCGACCAGCTCGATATCGGTTGTGTGGGTCTCGCGGTCTTCGGGCATCGGCGTCGTCACCGCGGAGATCAGGCCCATGACGCTGGAGCGCGGCGTGACGATCTTCATCAGCGCGCCGATCTCGACGCGGCCGTCCGCGCTGTCGCGCGCGCCCTGATCGATGACCGCGACGGCCTGCGCGCCCGACACCGACACGATGCGGGCCATGCGCGTGGGAAGGTTGATCGCGATCTGATCGGTCCGCTCCGTTGCCGTCGCTTTCGTCGCTGCGTTGCTCATCAAACTCTCCTGAACAGGAACGATTTGGGTTGCGTGTCGGCGGCACCATCGGGAACGACGCGCGGCAGCGTGAAAGCCGCCATCGTGCCGACGCCCGGCGTGCTGGAAATGAACAGGCGCCCGCCATGCAGTTCGATCAGCGCCTTGGTGATCGTGAGACCGAGCCCCGCGCCTTCCTGCTGCCGTGCATATTGCGAATCCACCTGGGAGAAAGGCTTGAGCGCGTGATCGACCTGTTCCGGCGTCATGCCGATGCCGTTGTCGGCGATCGCGACCGTCACATCGCGGCTGCTTTCGGTCGTCGCGACAATGACGACGTGTCCGCCTTCGGCGGTGAATTTGTTGGCATTGGACAAAAGATTGGCCAGCACCTGGCGCACGCGCTTGTAGTCAAGCTCGACCAGCGGCAGGTCCGGCGCGATTTTCACTTCCAGCGTCTGTTTTTTGGAAGCGATGCGTCCCTGCATGGCTTCGGCGGCATCATAGACAAGATCGCCGATACTGGCCGGCGAACGCTCCAGCCGGAACGCGCCGCTCTCGATGCGCGAAATGTCCAGAACGTCGGAAACGACGCCCAGCAGATTGTGCCCGGCGCGCGAGATATGTTCGGCATATTCGGCGGACTGTTGCGGCGCGATCGAAACCTTGTCGGCCTGTTTCAGCAGATCGGAGAATCCGATGATGGCGTTGAGCGGCGTGCGCAACTCGTGGCTCATGGTGGCGAGAAAGGCCGACTTGGCGCGGGAGGCGAGCGCGGATTCGATGGCGGCGGCGCGCAATGCCATTTCCGCCCGCTGGCGTGTGATCAGCCGGCCCAGGTCGGCGGAGTACCGGCCCAGCAACGATTTCTTCCTGCGCGTGATAACATCCGGTCGCACCCGGCACGTCCCTCTATTCCAACGTGCAAGAATAGAAGCGGTACCCTAAACAGCGGTTTAACCGTCTCCGCGGGCCGCGGCCTTACCGGTTGCCTTGCGCGGGGCCTTCCGCTAAAAGCCAGCGCTTTCCGGCCCTTCGCGGCTGCCGGAGACAAAATTTCTTACGTGAAATCAAGGATTTACGAGAATGCGCCAGGTGCAGGAATTGAAAGTCGAAGCCCGTCAAGGCGCCGGCAAAGGCCCGTCCTACCAGACGCGTCAAAAGGGCCTCGTTCCGGGCGTCCTCTACGGCGGCAAGAATGCCCCTGAGAACGTGGCGGTCGACCGCCATGCTCTGGAGCGCCACGTCGAGAGCGGCAACTTCCTCACCACCCTGTTCATGCTCGACGTCGCGGGCAAGAAACAGCGCGTGATCCCGCGCGCCGTGCAGGTCGACCCCGTGTCCGACCGTCCGGTCCATGTCGATTTCATGCGTCTCGAAGAAGGCGCGAAAGTGAAGCTGGATATTCCGGTTCGCTTCAAGAACCAGAGCGAATCCCCCGGCCTGAAAAAGGGCGGCGTGCTGAACATCATTCGCCACGAAATCGAAATGCTCTGCCCGGCCGACAACATCCCCGATTCCGTCGAGGTCGACCTGACCGGCCTGGACATCCATGGCACGGTTCACATCTCGAACATCAAACTGCCGGAAGGCGCCAAGCCGCTTATCCGTGAGCGCGATTTCACCATCGCCTCCATCGTGGCGCCGACCAGCGTCATCGAAGAACAGCGTGCAGCGGCGGCGGCAGCCACAGCCGCGGCCAATGCCCCGGTCGTGGAAGAAGGCGCGGCGCCCGCAGCCGGCGCGGCTCCTGCGGCTGGCGCAGCTCCGGCGGCCGGTGCTGCGGCACCTGCGGCCGGTGCGAAGGCCGCTCCGAAGAAGTAATTCTTCCGGGGCGGGCACGCCATGTCCGATACGCCACTTCTCATCGCCGGACTGGGCAATCCCGGCGCGGAATATGCGCGCAACCGCCACAATGCGGGCTTCATGGCCGTGGACACGATCCACGCCTCCTACGATTTTGGCCCGTGGCGTTCGCGCTTTCAGGGATTCATCAGCGAAGGCGCGCTCGGCAAGCGCAAGACCTATCTTCTGAAGCCACTCACCTACATGAATCTGAGCGGCGACAGCGTCGGCGCGGCGATGCGGTTCTTCAAGCTGCCGGTCAACGCCGTGGTCGTGATCCATGACGAACTGGACCTGCCGGCCGGAAAATTGAAAGCCAAAACCGGCGGCGGCGACGCAGGCAATAACGGTGCGCGCTCCATCACCGCCGCCATCGGCGCGGAGTATCGCCGCGTGCGCATCGGCGTCGGCCATCCCGGCGGAAGGGAACGCGTGACAGGACACGTTCTCGGCAATTTCACCAAGGCCGACGAAAAGGAATGGCTGGTGCCGATGCTGACGGCCATCGCGGAAGCCGCGCCCTTGCTTGCGAAAGACAATGACGTCGGCTTTATGAACAAGATCGCATTGACGTTAAATCCGCCGCGGCCGAACGCGCCCAAGCCGCCCAAACCGGTCGCGCCAAAAAAAGAAAAGAAAGAAGACGAGTAATGGGATTCAAATGCGGCATCGTCGGATTGCCCAATGTCGGCAAATCCACGCTCTTCAATGCGCTGACGCAGACCGCGGCGGCGCAGGCGGCGAACTATCCGTTCTGCACCATCGAGCCGAATGTCGGCGACGTGGCCGTGCCGGACGCGCGTATCGAAAAACTCGCCGCCATTGCTCAGTCCAAGGAAATCATCCCGACGCGCATCACCTTTGTGGACATCGCAGGATTGGTGCGCGGCGCATCGAAGGGCGAAGGCCTCGGCAACCAGTTCCTTGCCAACATCCGCGAAGTCGACGCGGTCGTTCATGTGCTGCGCTGCTTCGAGGATGACGACATCACCCATGTCGAAGGCAAGATCGATCCGGTGAGCGACGCAGAAACTGTCGAAACCGAATTGATGATCGCCGATCTGGAAAGTCTGGAGAAGCGCGTCATCCCGATCGAGAAGAAAGCCAAGAGCGGCGAAAAGGAATCCAAGGCACAATTCGACTTGATGACGAAAGCGCTGGTGCTGCTGCGTGACGGCAAGCCCGCGCGCGTTGCCGCGCTGGAGCCCGAAGAACGCGAACCGTTCCGCCAGTTGGGTCTGTTGACGCAAAAGCCGGTCCTCTATGTCTGCAACGTCGATGAAGGCGCGGCGGCGACCGGCAACAAATTCTCCAAGGCCGTCGAAGAGATGGCGCGAAAACAGGGCGCGGGTGCGGTCACGATCTCCGCGCGCATTGAAGAAGAAGTGGCCCAGCTTCCGCCCGGCGAGCGCGAGGAGTTTCTCGGCAGTCTCGGCCTCGAAGAACCCGGCCTGAACAAGCTGATCCGCGAAGGCTACAAGCTGCTCGGCCTTCTCACCTTCTTCACGGTGGGCCCGAAAGAAGCTCGCGCATGGACGGTCACAAAAGGCTCACGCGCGCCGCAAGGCGCCGGCGTCATCCACACCGATTTCGAACACGGCTTCATCCGCGCCGAAACCATTGCCTATGACGACTACATCGCGAACAAGGGCGAAGCCGGCGCGCGCGATGCGGGCAAGTTCCGGCTGGAAGGCAAGGAATACGTCGTGCAGGATGGCGACGTGATGCACTTCCGGTTCAACGCATAATGCAACGCAAGAAGCCGGTCGCGACTCCGATCGCCATAGACGGCTACGACCTGATGTGGACGCTGATACGCGACACGCAATGGTGCTCGCTGGACGACCACCAGGGCATCGCGATTTCGGTCTGCAAAGCCGGCCCCACGCGGCGCGAGATGATCATGAAATATCCGTATCTCGGCGTGCGCCCGATCGGGAACTGGCACTCACCGGAACGCCCGAAGGTGACGTTGAAAATCGTCGAAGACGCGATCCGCGCCGGCATCGCGGCCGGATGGGATCCGGACTCGCGCGGCAAGCCGTTTACATTTGAAGTGCCGGAAATTTCGGAATAGCGAATTTCCGTGCGGCGGCGCCTTGAATGGTTCACGCGATATTTTGCGAAGCTTTGACGGTTGCACGATGCCGTCGCTACGCGCTCTAATGGCACCAGAATATCGGAGGAATACCCATGACCTTGCGCGGAAAAATGACGAAAATGAAGATGAGCGACGGCGCCGAGATCGGCGTCTATCACGTCGAGCCGGAAGGCAAACGGCGCGGCGGCCTCGTCCTCATTCAGGAAATTTTCGGCCTCACCGAACACATCAAGGAAAGCTGCGACCTGTTCGCCAGCCATGGCTATGAAGTTCTCGGCCCCGCCGTGTACGACCGCGAAGCGCCGGGCATGCAGGCCAGCTACACGCCGGAAGACATCCAGAAAGCAATAAAGATCGCGCGCGGCGATCATCCGTTCGACCTGTCCGTGAAGGATACGCAGACCTGCATCAACACGCTGAAAAGCAAAGGCCCGGTGTTCATCACTGGTTATTGCTATGGCGGTTCGGTGACATGGGCGGCGGCATGCCAGTGCGACGGGCTCGCCGCGGCATCAGGCTATTACGGCGGCAATATCGGCCAGATGATCGACCTGAAACCGAAATGCCCGACGATCCTGCATTTCGGTGAACACGATCACGGCATCCCGATGGAAACCGTGCGCAAAATCGAAGCCGCGCATCCCGACGTGAAAGTCTATGTCTACGATGCCGGCCACGGCTTCAACTCCGACCGCCGCGCCGACTTCAACGAAGAAGCACACAAGCTCGGGATGAAGCGGACGCTGGAATTGTTTCAGGCAAACGGGGGGTAAATTTGGTGCGCCCGTTTCTGCCTCTGCCAACCGGTCTCATTGGCGATGTCGGATTGGCGAAGCCGCGCTATGATGAAGGACGGCCCTTCTACCCGTTTCTATCGTACGAACAGATTCTCATCGTTCTGGCGATTTTCGCTGTTGGAGCGGTCGTAGTTCTTGTCTTTGCATCGGAAGATGCACGTATGGGCATCATTATTGGTGGTGCATGCGGCATGGCGCCTTCTGTATTGATAACGGCACCCTATGAAATCGTTGTTCGAACATCGCGACCTTTGCCGTGGATAGACTTCACGCGGAACTATCTGGTTGCCAGCAGATACAAGCGCGCCGCCAACCAGCCCGAAGATGGAGAAATATGGGTTTCCGCGCTGTCAGCATGGCGAGTGTGGCGCGACGCCAAGCTCACAATCATCGCTACGAATGACGGCCTGCATGTGAAAGGGCCAAGAAGTTTAATTGGACCACTTGCCCGCAATTACAAACGTATCGCAGCGCAAGGGGCGCGATCATCTCAGTGACGCTTCGATATTCCCGCCGTCGACCGTGATGACGCCCGCCGTCGTTTTCTCGGCATGAGCGAGATAGACGAAGGCTTCAGCGACCTCGGACGCATAGACTTCGCGGCCCAGAAGATTGCCGCCCATATAGTCTTTCTCGGAGAGCCCGCGCGCCTTGGCGCGCTGCGCCACCATGGTATCCGTCAGCAGGCCTGAGCGAATGCGGTCGGCGTTCACGGCGTTGGAGCGGATGCCCTCTTTGCCGTAGTCGAGCGCGTATTGCTTCATCAGGAACAACGTCGAGGCTTTCGGCAAACCGTAGGGCCCGAAATCCTTCCCGGGATTGACCGCCTGTTTCGACGTGTTGAACAACAGGCAGCCGCCGGTGCCTTGTGCCTTCATCACATGCACAGCGGCCTGCGCCACGGCCTGATGGGCGAAGAAGTTCAGCTCGAACGATTTGCGCAAGACCTCGCCATCGACCTCGCCGATCTTGCCCTGCCACGCCGCGCCCGCGTTGGAGACGACAATGTCCACGCCGCCGAACGCTTCCACCGCCTTGTCGAACGCGGCTTTCACGGCGGCCGGATCGGTGACGTCGCAGGCAATCGCCAGCGCGTTCTTATGAATGGCTTTTGCGGCCTTCACCGCCGCGTCATGCGAAAGATCGAGCACCGCGACTTCCGCGCCTTCCGCCGCCATCTCTTTGGCCGTGGCCGCGCCGATACCGGAGCCGCCGCCGGTGACGACGCAGACCTGCCGCGCCAATACTTTCTCCGCGCCCTTACCGAGCTTGGCCTGCTCCAGCGACCAGTATTCGACTTCGAACATGTCGGCTTCGCTGATCGGCTGATACGACGTCACGCCTTCCGCGTTGGTCACGACTTCGACGGTGTTCTCCGCGATGTCGGCGGCGATGGCCGCGTCCTTCGCCGATGCGCCGAGACCGAACATGCCGACACCCGGCACCAGGATCACGCGCGGCAGCGGATCGAGTTCTTTCTTCGTCGGATTCATGTTCGCGTTGTGGCGCGCGAAATAGGCGTGATAGTCGGCCACATATTTGGCGACCGCAGCTTCCACTTCGTGCTTCCATTCATGCAGCTTGCCGGCTTCCGGCGCGGGCACGACCAGCGGATAGTTTTTTGTGCGAATGGTGTGGTCAGGGGTCACGACGCCGATCTGCGAATAGCGCGAAACCTCCGCGCCATTCACATAGTTCAGGATCGCGGGATTGGAGCGGAAGCAGAGGATTTGCCGCTTCACGGTTCCAGCCTGATCGTTGCGCGCGATCGCGACGGCGCCGCGCAGAATCGGCGCGATGTCGGCGAGACGCGCGATCTCTTTGGGCAGTACCGCCTGCTTCAGCGGCTTAGCGTTCTTCTTCAACCGCTCTTCCGCCATCGTCACGAACGCGATCATCTTCTCATAAGCGGTCTTGGCGTCTTCGGCGAAGGTGAAGATGCCGTGGCGCGGCAGGATGAGGCCTTCGACATCCGGGTTCTTGTCGAACACATCGGCGACAGCTTTCGCCAAGGTGAAACCCGGAATGAAATACGGCACATAGGCCATGCGCTTGCCGTAAAGCTCGCGCGCCAGTGCCTCGCCATCCGGCTGATCGGTCAAGGCCAGCACAGCGGTGGAATGGGTGTGGTCGATGAATTTGTGCGGCAGGAAGGCGTGCAGCAGCGTTTCCACCGACGGGTTCGGCGCGCTCGCATCCAGCAGGTTGATGCGCTGGAAGTTGACCATGTCTTCGTCGGACAATTTCGGCAGAGTGCGCAAGCGGCGCAGCTCGGTCAGCTTCACCGCCGGCAGGCCTTCAGGCTCGATATTGCCCATGTCCCAGCCGCTGCCCTTGATGTGCAGCACTTCGACATCGGCGCCGAGCTGATCTTTTGCCGTCGTCTTGACCGACGTGTTGCCGCCGCCATGCAGCACCAGCTTCGGATCACCGCCAAGCAGACGCGTGGTGTAAGTGCGCAGCGCGAGGTCTTCGTTGACGCCTTTCTCGGCGTAGCGCTTCACATAATCTTTGGCTTCGGCGTCAGACCAGCGGGATTGCATTTAACCGTCACACCTTTCGTAGAGTCCTCGTGTAATGCGGCGGATATGCCCCAATCGCAGTTCTCTCTGGATCAGCACTTGCGCACCAGAGACGTTATTTTTCACGCCTGCGTCTTTAAGGGCCTTCATAACCTTTGAACCTTCGAACTCGCCTTTCATCGCGCCAAGACCGGCGTCGATTTGAACCTGCGAAAGCTCTCCTTCGAAAATTTTCTTTTAGGCGTCCATTCACGGATCGGGAGCAATCCGCACCGCCTAAACAGTGCCTTCAGGCGGCGGGGAAGAGGCTGCGTAGGCCCTGCTCCGTTGCCGCGCAAGTTCCTTTTTCGGTGATGAAACCGGTGACGAGGCGTGCGGGCGTCACGTCGAAGCCGGGGTTCAGGGCGGGCGAGCCGGGGGCGGCGATATCCACCGTCACGACTGCTCCCGTCGGCGTCCGCCCCGTCATTTTCAACAGCTCTTCGGGCGAGCGTTCCTCGATCGGAATATCCGCGCCTTTGGCCATCTCCCAGTCGATGGTCGATGACGGCAATGCGACATGGAACGGCACATCGTTGTCTTTCGCCGCGAGCGCCTTGAGGTACGTTCCGATCTTGTTGGCGACGTCACCGTTCGCGGTCACGCGGTCAGTGCCGACGATGCACAGATCGACCTTGCCCTGCGTCATCAACAACCCGCCGGCATTGTCGGCGATGATGGTGTGCGGCACGCCGTGGCCGCCGAGTTCGAACGCGGTGAGCGATGCGCCCTGATTGCGCGGACGCGTTTCATCCACCCACACATGAATCGGAATGCCCGCGTCGTAAGCCATGTAGATCGGCGCCAAGGCCGTGCCCCAATCCACGCAGCCAAGCCAGCCGGCATTGCAATGGGTGAGCACGTTCAGCGTCTCGCCGGGCTTCTTCTTTGCGGCAGCGTCCTGCAGCACTTTCAAACCGTGCGCGCCGATGGAACGGCACACTTCGACGTCTTCGTCCGCGATCTTCGCGGCTTCCGCCCAGGCCAGCGAAGCGCGCCGGTCGCGCGGATGATTGCGGAGCGCGTCGCACATGCGCTTCAACGCCCAGCGCAGGTTGATCGCCGTCGGCCGCGTTTCGAGCAGCATGTCATGCGCGCGGTCCAGCGCTTCGTCGGACGCATCCTCGCGCATGGCGAGCGCGATGCCGTAAGCGGCGGTTGCGCCGATCAGCGGCGCGCCGCGCACGATCATCTGCTTGATGGCGCGCGCGGCGTCGGCGACGTTGCGCAGCATCATTGTGCGGAACTCATGCGGCAGCTTGGTCTGGTCGATCACCTCGACGGAGGTTTCGCCATGCGGCCAGATGGTGCGGTACGGCTTGCCGTTGATCTTCATGAATTATCTTCTAGCAATTTTGTCTCGCCGGAGGGAGTCGGGCGGTGACGAGGGATTTTGGCACGCGGAGCCGCAGAGGCGCGGAGTTCATGTCTATTCTTCGATACCCTGCCGTTGAAATGGATCGGCGCGCCAAGCGCGCCAAATCAGCAGATTCCGGAAATTGGCACTGATCCTCCGCGTCTCTGCGGCTCCGCGTGAGACAACTTTTCTAATGCCCGCCGAAATTTACCAGCGTGACGACGTCCTTGCCCAGCGCGCGGATTTTGTCGGCGCCGCCGAGGTCCGGCAGATCGATCACAAACGCACAGCCGGCGATGTTCGCGCCGGCGCGTTCCAGCAGCCTGATCGCAGCGAAAGCAGTGCCGCCGGTGGCGATGAGATCGTCTACGATGATGACGTTCTCGCCCTTCTTCACCGCGTCGGCGTGAATCTCCACGCGATCCTTGCCGTATTCCAGATCGTAGTCTTCGCCGATCACGGTGTGCGGCAGCTTGCCCTTCTTGCGCACCGGCACGAAGCCGACGCTGAGCTGATGCGCCACCGCGCCGCCGAGAATGAAGCCGCGCGCCTCGATGCCCGCGATCTTGTCGATCTTCATGCCCGCATAGGGCTGCACCAGCGCGTCCACGGCCGCACGAAACGCGCGCGCATTGCCGAGCAGCGTGGTGATGTCACGGAACATGATGCCGGGCTTGGGATAGTCCGGGATCGTGCGAATGGCTTCGGCAAAGTTCATGTCCAAATCCCTCAAAAAAGATCCACGCGGAGGCGCGGAGCTCATGGTCACAGTCGAGATCGCGAAAACTTCAGGAATGGCATCCGGTGCGCTTTGCGCGCCGATTTTCTTCTCCGCGTTTCCGCGACTCCGCGTGCAAAGCTTCATTTCTTAAACACCCTACCCGCCACCGCATCCAGTTTCGCGATCAGTGCCGGATCGCGTTTCTCCGGCGCGGTGATGAGGGCGGTGTCGAGAACAGTGTCCGTGCCATCCGGCGAGACCACGCGGTTGGGGCCGAGTTTCAGCGCAACCGTCATCACCATTTTACGCGCGTTCTCGGCATTGCCGTGCATGATCTTCACGACCTGATCGACGGTCACATGGCCGTGGCCTTCGTGCCAGCAATCGTAATCGGTCACCATCGCGACGATGGCGTAAGGCAGTTCCGCTTCGCGCGCGAGCTTGGCTTCCGGCATCGCCGTCATACCGATCACGCTGCAACCCCAAGAACGATAAAGATTGCTTTCCGCCAGCGACGAAAATTGCGGGCCTTCCATGCAGAGATAAGAACCGCCTTTGGAACACGGCACGCCGATTTCCTGCGCGCTTTCGTAAAGCAGCTTGGAGATACGCGAATCCACCGGATGTGCCATCGAGACATGCGCCACGAAACCGGGACCGAAAAAGCTCTTTTCGCGGGCAAAGGTGCGGTCGATGAACTGATCCGCCATCACGAACATGCCGGGCGGCAATTCTTCTTTCAGCGAGCCGCAGGCGGAGACAGAGATCACGTCCGTCACACCAATGCGCTTCAGCGCGTCGATATTGGCGCGGTAGTTGATGGAGCTTGGCGTCTGCACATGGCCGCGGCCATGGCGCGGCAGGAAGACGAGATCCACACCCTTGAACGTGCCGGTCAGCAGCGCGTCGGACGGTTCGCCCCAGGGCGATTTTACATGCTCCCAGCGCGCGTTCTCCAACCCCGGAATGTCATAGACACCGCTGCCGCCGATGATGCCGAGAACCGTCTTTGTCATAATCGCGCTTTTTCCGGGAGAGTTCCGCCTCTATTAAGCAAACGCGCCCGCACTGGCAACGCCGCGCCTTGCGCCGGGAATACCGTGGCCTAAACTGTCACGGAACATCGAAAAGGGGGGCCTTCGATGGACAGTTTCTATGACTGGCTGAATCTCGTCACCGCAATTTTTCTTGGCAAAGCTGGCGGCATCGCGGGCGCGCTGGCCATTATCGGCGCGCTTGTGGCGGTGGGCGCTGCGATCTTCCAGAGCGAAGGTTTCGCGCGCATGCTTGGCGTTTTTCTCGTTCTCGTCAGCATCGCGTTCGCCGGCTGGATCATCGCGCGGCCGAACCACTATCGCGCGGTCGGCCAATACGGCTTCCGTGTCGATGTCCCAACATCGCTCGCCGTGGTGGATTGGGAAAGCGACCGGATCACGCTGGCAGGCGGCGAAGGTGGCGACCGCGCCAGTCTGCGCACCGGCGCGGTGCCGATGGCCCAGGCGCTCGCCTTCCTGCAATCGCGCCGTCAGCGCGCGCTGAAATTCGCCAGTGATCGCAAAGGCACGGTGCGGCTGGACGCCGGCGGGCCGGGCTTCATCTTCACGCGCTGGACAGAGGCCGGATCGCCGGACGATGCAGCCATCGATCACTTCAGCGGCGTCGTGATGCGCCGCGACGGCAGCGATATTCACTGGGCGTCATTCCGCGCGACGATGGATTTGCGCAGCAGCCCGCTACGCGCGCGCGACTACACGCGCATCCGCCAGTCGCTATGCGATTCAGCCGGGATCGCTAATGCAGCCTGCGTGAACGCGCAATGAAAGGTTAGTGCTGGTCTTTCCAGAGCTTGCGGTAGGACAGATAGAGCATCCCCGACAGCAGGATCATGAACGCCATCACGCCGAAGCCGAGCTGATGACGCTCTTCCAGCTTGGGCTCGCCCGCCCATGACAGAAACGCGACGACGTCGCGCGCTTCCTGATCCTTCGTCGCCTTGGTGCCGTCCGAATAGGTCACCGAATCGTCGTTCAGCGGCGGCGGCATGGAGATATTCCGGCCCGCGAAATACGGGTCGTAATACTTGTTGTCCATCACCTTGAAGCCGGCGGGCGCATGCGCGCCGTCGCCGGTGACGACGGAATAGATGTATTGCGCACCGCCGTCGCGCGCTTTCACGATCAGCGACTGATCCGGCGGCAGGGCGCCACCATTGCTTGCACGCGCCGCTTCCTCATTGGCGAAGGGCGGCGGGAAATGATCGGCGGGAATGCCGGGGCGCATCAGCGGCTGGCCGCTCGCATCCACCGTCTCGCCCTTGTCGTTCGGCTCGGCCGGGAGTTTGTAGGACGCCGCGATGGCCTTCACCTGCGCATCGCTGAACATGCCCGATCCGCCATTGTCGTAGGACAGATCGTGGAACGACACGCGCGTCAGGCTGTGACAGGCCGAGCAGACTTCCTTGTAAACCTGAAAGCCGCGCTGAAGCTGCGCGCGGTCGTACATGCCGAGTGGACCTTCGAACGACCAATGTACGTCCTTGGGCGACAGCGGCTCGCTGAGATCGGCGGATTGCGCAAAGGCCGTGCCGGACATAGCGAGCAACGCCGCCAGCGAAAGACCGAGAGGAAGAATTTTCATCGTCATCATCCTCACTCGGCCGCGCCCAGAACAGGCTGCGCGATGCTGGCAGGCAAAGGCTTGGGCGTTTCGATCAGGCCGAGCAGCGGCATGATCACCCAGAAGAACCCGAAGTAGTAAGCGGTGGCGACGCGCGCGATCCACACCAGCGGAAACTGCATGCCGTGAAGGTCCAGCGCGGCGTCCGCGCTTTGCGATCCGCAATAGCCCAGGATCAGGCAGTCCACGACGAAGATCCAGAAGAACTGCTTCATCATCGGGCGGAAGCGATTGGAGCGCACCTTCGAGGTATCGAGCCACGGGATGAACACCAGCGTCAGCAGCGAGCCGGCCATCACAAGGACGCCCAGCAGCTTCTGCGGCACCGAACGCAGCATCGCGTAGAACGGCAGCAGATACCATTCCGGTACGATGTCCGGCGGCGTCACCACCGGATTGGCCGGCGTGTAGTTGTCCGGGTTGCCGAAGAAGTTCGGCGCATAGAATACGAAGGCCAGATAGATCGTCGCGAACAGCGCGACATAGAACGCGTCCTTCACCGTGTAATACGGGTGGAAGGGCAGCGTGTCCTGCGGGCCTTTCACGTCGATGCCGAGCGGATTGTTGTTGCCCGGCACATGCAGCGCCCAGACATGCAGGCCGACCACGCCGGCAATGATGAACGGCAACAGGTAGTGCAGTGAGAAGAAACGGTTCAGCGTGGCGTCACCGACGGCGAAGCCGCCCCACAGCCATGTGGCGATGGCCGAACCCAGATGCGGCACGATCTGGTCGAGTGCCGAGAAGAAGTTGGTGATGACGGTAGCGCCCCAGAACGACATCTGGCCCCACGGCAGCACGTAACCGAAGAACGCGGTGGCGACCATCAGCAGATAAAGAATGACGCCGAGAATCCACAGCACTTCGCGCGGCGCCTTGTAGGAACCGTAGTAAAGGCCGCGGAACATGTGGATGTAGACGGCGATGAAGAAGAACGACGCGCCGTTGGCGTGCATGTAGCGGATCAGCCAGCCGTAGTTGATCGTCCGCATGATGTTTTCGACACTGTCGAACGCCATGTCAGCATTGGCGACGTAATGCATCGCCAGCACGATGCCGGTGAGGATCTGGATACCCAGCATGAACGTCAGGATGGCGCCGAAGGCGTACCAGAAGTTCAGGTTCCGCGGCGTCGGGAAGGTCAGCATGGTGTCATGCGCGAACCGCATCAACGGCAGGCGCGTGTCGAACCAGCGTGCGAACGCGGATTTCGGAACGTAGGTCGAAGGACCGGACATGGAATGCGCTCCGTTTAGCCGACTTTGATCTTGGTGTCGGAAAGATACGAGTAAGTCGGGATCGCCAGATTCTGCGGGGCAGGCCCATGGCGGACGCGCCCGGCGACGTCATATTGCGAACCGTGGCAATGGCAGAGCCAGCCGCCATATTCGCCTTGTGGCGATTGCGGCGTCGAAACCGTGGGCGTGCAGCCCAGATGGGTGCAGACGCCGACCACCACCAGATATTCCGGCTTGATGGCGCGGTCCGCATCCGTGGCCTGCGCGTTGTCCGGCAGGTTGGCGTTCCGCGCGACCGGGTCGATAAGATCGGAAATCGCGACCGCCTTGGACTGGGCGATTTCGGCGGGGGTCCGGCGGCGGACGAAAAGCGGATGGCCGCGAAACTTGAACACCACCTGCTGGCCGACCTGAACCGACGAAATGTCGATTTCGATCGAGGCCAGCGCGAGAACCGCTGAAGACGGGTTCATCTGGTCGATGAACGGCCACAAGGCCAGCGCACCGCCGACGGCCGCAACAGCCCCCGTTGCTACGTAAATGAAGTCGCGCCGTGTCGGTTCGGGCGCTGTCGTATCTGCCACGGTGTCACCTTCTCAAAGCAGGCGGGAAAATACGGGAAGTGCCGCCCCCGGACTCAAAGGCCCCCCCAATGCGCGGCTAAAATAGAGAGTCGACTTTGGAGGGTCTTGCGGCACGATGACGCATAAAATGCCAGTCTCATCCGGGTCTTGAGAGGTTACCACCCCCTATGCGCCTCGCCCTTTACGAGCCGGACATACCCCAGAACTGCGGTGCGCTCCTGCGGCTGGGCGCTTGCCTGGGGGTGGGTGTCGACATCATCGAGCCTTGCGGCTTCCTGTTCAGCGACAAAGGGCTGAAGCGGGCGGGTATGGATTATCTGACCAAGGCCGATTACGCGCGCCATTCCTCATGGGCTGCATTTCAGGCGGCGAGAGGATCGGGCCGCATCGTGCTGCTCACCTCCAAGGGGTCTGTCCCCTTCACCGACTTCGCGTTCGCGGCGGATGACACGATCCTGCTCGGCCGCGAAAGCGCCGGCGTGCCTGATGCCGTACACGACGCGGTGGACGCACGACTGCGCATTCCGATGCGGGCCGGATTGCGTTCGCTCAACGTGGCGCAAGCGGGCGCAATGGCTCTGGGCGAAGCGTTGCGGCAGACGAAGGGCTTTCCTTAAATCTTTCGCTGCGATGCAGCGAGCCGCGGCATGATTGTGCAACGGTCACAGCGTTTTGCATCTTACATTTCCAAAAATTCATCCCACATCTAATAAGGGGGAAGTCCGTTCCGGGCACCAGGGCGCCGATCGTTCGCGAGGTTTGTTTGTTTCATTTTCTGTCTCCCGCGATGGCCGCACTGCTTCAGGTCATTTTGATCGACATCGTTCTGGCGGGCGACAACGCCGTCGTTATCGGCATGGCCGCATCGCGCGTGCCCCAACAGCAGCGCCGCAAGGTGATCTTCTGGGGCCTTGCCGCTGCCGTCATCCTGCGTGTGATCCTGGCGACAGGCGCAGCCAAGCTCCTGTCCGTCATCGGGTTGATGTTCGCGGGCGGCATTCTGCTGCTCTGGGTGTCGTGGCGGTTGTGGCGCGAGTTTCACAACAGCTCCGATGCCGAAGTCGGCCATCACACGCTGGCGACAAGAGGGGCGAGCGATCATCCCCTCGCCAAGCCCTTGAGCGACGCGGGCGTGCGCCGCGCCATCGGGCGCATCATTCTGGCGGATCTGTCGATGTCGCTGGACAATGTTCTGGCTGTCGCCGGCGCCGCCATGAACCATGTGTGGGTGCTGGCAATCGGCCTTGTGCTGTCCGTGGCCTTGATGGGCGTTGCGGCGGCCATGATCGCCAAACTTCTGCAGCGCCATCCGTGGATCAGCTATGCCGGACTTATCATCGTCGTCTATGTGGCGCTGCGCATGATCTATTTCGGTGGCCTGGATATTCTGGCGCAGGCTTTCTGATTTAGGCCAGCCGCATGAGCAACGCCGTCGCGTCGTCGCTCGTTTTGAAGCGCGGAAATTTCGTGCCATCGGGATCGTCCACTTCGATGGCGCGCAGTTCTTCGCCCAGAGCTTTCAACCCTTTGGATTGCGCCGCCGCGATCAGCGTTTCCGGCGTGTAACGGCCATAGTCGCTCGCCAGCGCGAGGAAACCGTCCGAGCACAACAGAAAGACTGTTCCCGCCGGCGCCGTGATCCTCTGCTCCGAAGCGTGATCGGCGCCCACCGGATCGGGTGCGAAGATGTAGTGGCCTTTTGCGGTATTGGCGTAATTGCGCGCCTTGCGCAGCGCTTCCATATATTCGGGACGGTTGATGCCCGCGGCCGGAGACAGGCCGTGTTTCGCCGCTAGCCTGGCGACACGGGCGGATTCCAGCGTGCGCGCATCGAAGGCGACGCCGACGACTTCAACGGGCGCATCGGGGCGCTTCACCAGCGCCGCGCAATCGCCGAACCACAACATGCCCGCGCCTTTTGCGTTCGCACAGGCCAGCATCATCGAGGCGTAGGGGATTTCGTAGCGCTCCTTCGGCGCACGCTTGCGCAGCGCTTCATAGGATTTCTGCGCGTCCTGCATCGCCGCGCGCGCGGCGTCTTTCGGCGCGTCGCCGTCTTTCAGATGCGCCATCAGGCGTCGCGATCCGAATGTTGCAAGCCACGCGGCATCGCTTTGCCCCGGCATCAGGTTCTCACCCAATCCGGTCGCACCGTCGAACACCACGCCGGCGTGTTCGTCATGCGCCATCGCATCGTCATTCGGCTTCGACGGATTGCCGGGGATCGAGAGAGAGTCGAGAAGTTGAAATTTCATCAGCGCGTCGCCTGCACCACGGCTTTGAGCCGTTCCGCAAGTGAGAATTCGTCTTCGATGAAATCGGCATCGATCCACCAGTCTTCGACTTCGGACAGGATGCGTCCGATCAGCGGTCCCTGCGGTATGCCCGCCGCCATCACATTGCCGCCGTCGAGCGGAAATTTCGGCCGCTCCCACGCATCCGCCATCGCCAGCAGCGCGCGCCACTGGATGAAATTGGATTCCTTCGGATCTTCCGCCCAGCGCAGGAAGACGCGATCCTTGAAGCGTGCCGCGCCCAGCCTGTAGAGCAGTTTGCGCACTTCCTTGATCGAAAGATAAGAGACGATCTTCTCTTTGCCGCCCGCCAGATCGGCCAGCCGGTCGCGGTCGGCATTCGACAATTTCCAGCGCTCCGCGATGGCTGCATCCGGCGACAGTGCCGCGAGACGCAGGACCGCGTCGGGCGCGAAGAAATTGTTGGCGTCGATGGCGGCGAGCCGTTCCAGCCGCCCCATGTCCAGATCGCCGGGAAGAATCTCGCTCAAAATTCCCGACGCCGCCATGACGCGCAGGACCGCGAGCGGATGATCCGCGGACAGAAGCTTCAGCATTTCTTTTTGAATACGCTCGCCGGAAAGCTGCGCCAGGCCGGTCTTTTGCGCAGCGGCGGCTTTCAGCGCGGCATCATCCAACTCACCTTTGCCGTACCAGGCGTGAAAGCGGAACAGGCGCAGGATGCGCAAGAAATCTTCTTTGATCCGTGTCGTCGGATCGCCGACGAAACGCACGCGGCCCGCTTCCAGGTCGGCAATTCCACCCACACTGTCGAAGACCTCGCCGTCCGCGCTCGCATAAAGCGCGTTCATCGTGAAGTCGCGGCGCTGCGCGTCTTTGGCCCAGTCTTTCGTGAAAGCGACGACGGCGCGGCGGCCATCGGTGGCAACATCACGGCGCAAGGTCGTCACTTCAAACGGCTTGCCGCCCGATACCGCCGTGACGGTGCCATGTTCAATGCCGGTCGGCACCGCTTTGATATGCGCGGTGTTCAGGCGCTTCGTCACGTCGTCCGGCGCCAGCGGCGTTGCGATGTCGATGTCATCGACGGGCTTGCCGAGCAGCGCGTTGCGCACGACGCCGCCGACGAAACGCGCCTCGCCCAGCGCCGCCATCACGGCGAGCGTTTCCGGCGCTTTCATCCACGGATGGCGGATGGGATCGAGTTTCATGGCGCGGCCAGCCTCTGCGCGAAATTGACCAGAATGGCCGCCGTCGCGCCCCATATATAATGGCCGCCGTGATTGAAGGCATAGAATTCGCGCTTCTGTCCCTGCCATTGCGCGCTTTTGCGCTCGCGGTTCTTGGGATCGAGCAGGAAGGCCAGCGGCACTTCGAATATCTCGGCCACTTCGCTCGGCTCCGGCACCAGCGCAAAACCTTCATGCAACACGCCGACGACCGGCAGGATGGCGAAGCCCGTGCCCGTCTCATAGCCTTCCATATAGCCCGCGATGCTGACGAACTCCGAGGAGATGCCGGTTTCCTCATGCGTCTCGCGCAATGCCGTCTCGACCGGCGACAGGTCCGTGTCGTCCACCCGTCCACCCGGAAAACTCACCTGCCCGGCATGCCGGGTCAGCGTCGTCGTGCGCTGCGTGAAAAGCACCGTCGGCACGTCGCGCGCAACGATCGGCAACAGCACGGCGGCCGGCGTCAGTTTGCGTTCGCCCGGCGGCGGTTTGAATTCCGGATTGAAATCGTAATCGCCGCGCGCCGGCACCAGCGATCCTTTCGGCGGCGTCTGCGAAAGCCGCGAGCGCACAAAGGCAAAGTTCTGATCGGCCATGCGGCCGACCAGCGCATCGATGGATATTTTCGCTGCCTCGCTCATTGCGGCTCGCCGAGGGGGAAAAATACGCCTTCGCTCCACAGGCCGAGCGTTCCGGCGTATTCGCCGTCACCCGCCACCGCGATGTCAGCGAGTTGATAATAGACCGGCCGCGAGATCTTTGCTTCAAGACCACGGCGCACATGCACGTAAGGCGACGGCTCGCGCGTCACAGGATCGATCTCCACGCGAATGGGATCGGCGGCGCTCGCCACCGTCTCGTCGCCGACATTGGTTGTGAAGATCAGCCGCTGCCTGCGGCCCTCGCCCTCGGCGCGCAGCAGCACGGCGAGGAACGGCGCATCCTCGACCACGATGCGCATTTTTTCGCCCGGCGTGACGAGGACGTAGTCGTCGCCGTCCTTGCGCAGGATGGTGGAGAAAAGCCGCACCAGTTCGCGCCGTCCCACGGGCGATCCTTCATGGAACCAGGTGCCGTCGCGCGCGATGCGGATGTCGATGTTCCCGCAATGGGCGGGATGCCACTTGTCGACCGGCGGCAGCTTGCGGCCCGCGGCCGATTCCCGCTGCAGGCTGGCCAGACCGAGGGCAAAACTATCCGTCATTGCTTTCCTTTAATTGGGGCCGCGAAAGGCCTCACGGCGTTGTGCGATCAACGCCTTAGCCATAAGACCCAAGGCCGGTTGCGCGGCGCGCTGCCCGATGCAACATAGGGCAAAGAACCGGCGGCGCACCTGCGTTTTTAAGATAAGCCTGCCTTTTCAGCCCGGCAACCGGCGCGATTTGCGGATGATTTCATGAGCAATGCAGAGACCGTTTCCAACACCGACACCGCCGCCGTGGCGCAGGCCGAAAAGGCCGGCGCGATCTTCGGCCTTGTGCGCGAGGCCGTCGGCAAAGTGATTTTCGGTCAGCGCGATGTGATCGACCAGACATTGGTGACGATGCTGGCGGGCGGCCACGGCTTGCTGATCGGCGTTCCGGGCCTCGCCAAAACGCGGCTGGTGGAAACGCTGGGCACCGTGCTCGGCCTTGAGACAAAGCGCATCCAGTTCACGCCGGACCTCATGCCCGCCGACATCACCGGCTCCGAAGTGCTGGAGGAAGACAGCGGCAAGCGCGGCTTCCGCTTTATCAAAGGACCGGTGTTCACGCAGCTTCTGATGGCGGATGAGATCAACCGCGCCAGCCCGCGCACGCAAAGTGCGCTGCTCCAATCCATGCAGGAAAAATTCGTGACGGTGGCGGGCCAGCGTTACGACTTGCCCAAACCGTTTCATGTTCTGGCGACGCAGAATCCGCTGGAGCAGGAAGGCACCTATCCGCTGCCCGAAGCGCAGCTCGACCGCTTTCTTCTGCAGATCGACGTCGGCTATCCCGATCCGGAATCGGAACGCAAGATGATGATGGCGACGACCTTCGGCGATGAAGAGGTATTGAAAGCCGTCTGCACGCCCAACGTGCTGATGGAAGCGCAGAGCATCGTGCGCCGCCTGCCGGTCGGCGAGAAAGTCGTCGATGCGATTTTGAAACTGGTACGCGCGGCGCGCCCCGATGACGGCGGCGCCAGCGACATCCGCGGATTCATCTCATGGGGACCTGGCCCGCGTGCGAGCCAGGCCTTCATGCTTGCGGTGCGCGCCAAGGCGCTGATTGAAGGACGCTTCGCGCCGAGCGTCGACGACGTCGTTGCATTGGCCCATCCGGTCCTGCGTCACCGCATGGCGCTGAATTTCTCGGCCCGCGCCGAAGGCACGACGATCAGCGACGTGATCGACCGGCTGTGCCGGAGCATTCTTTGACGGACAGCCAAACGCGCCTGCGCGATTCCGCGGAGAAAATTGCCGCGGGCCTGCCGCCGCTGCTCGTCTCCGCCGAACGCCTCGCTTCGATGATTTCGCTGGGCGTACATGGACGGCGCAAATCCGGAATGGGCGAGAGCTTCTGGCAGTTCCGCCGCTTTCAGGCCGAAGACGCATCCACCACCATCGACTGGCGCCAATCGGCCAAATCGCAGCACCTGTTCGTGCGTGAACGCGAATGGGAAGCCGCCGAAGCCGTGTGGCTGTGGCGTGACGGCTCGGCGGGCATGCGTTTCAAATCCGATTATTCCGACACGACCAAGATCGACCGTGCCAGCGTGCTGGCTTTGGCGCTGGGATCGTTGCTGGTGCGCGGCGGCGAACGCATCGCGCTTTACGGCGACGGCCGCGCGCCCGCGACGGGACGCAAAGCCCTGAGCCAGATCGCCCATGAGCTGGCTGAACTTGCGCCGCGCGATGAAGCGCTGCCGCCCGATGCGCCGGCGTCGAAGAATTCCAGCTTCGTCTGGTTCAGCGATTTCCTGTCCCCGCTGGGCGAAATCGAAAGCAGTATGCGCCGTCTGGCGCGTAGCGGATTGAACGGCCATCTCGTCCATATCATCGATCCGGCGGAAGAGGATTTTCCTTTCACCGGACGCACGCGTTTTGAATCGCCCGCCGGGCGCCTCAGCGAAATCTTCGGCCGGGCGGAGAATTTGCAAAGCGCCTATCGCGCGCGCTTTCGCGCCCATGCCGAAACCTTGCGCGACCTGTCGCGCCGGTTGGGTTGGAACTATCTGGCGCATCGCACCGACAAGCGGCCGGAGACGGCGCTGATCGCGCTCTTCGCCGATCTGGGCGGCGCGGAAGTCAAGATGCGGATTGCGTGAGGCATGACGTTCTTCGGCATTTTCACTTTTGCGGAACCGTGGATTCTTCTCGGTCTGATCGTGCTGCCCGCGATCTGGTTTCTGCTGCGCGTGACGCCGCCATCGCCGCGCCGCGTCGTGTTCCCGCCGCTGCGCCTGTTGCTCGGATTGAACGCGACCGAGGAAACGCCCGCGCGCACGCCATGGTGGTTGCTGCTGCTGCGCTTGCTCGCCGCGGCGCTCATCATTGTCGCGCTGGCGGAGCCGACCATCGGCGTGCCGCCCAAGGCGCTGGGCGGCGGACCATTGGTGCTGTTCGTGGACAATGGCTGGACGGCGGCCCATGCGTGGAAAGACCGCGAGGCCGCAATCGCCGACACGCTGACGGCGGCGGCCCATGCCGAACGCCCGGTCGCAATCGTGCCGACCGCCAACCCACCTTCACCGGTGAGCCTGCTCGACGCAGGAAGCGCGCAGCGTGTGGCGGAACAACTTGAACCGGAGAGCTGGCTGCCGGACCGCAAGCGCGCACGCGAAATCCTGGCGCGCCTGCACTTCACATCCACACCGGAAATCATCTGGCTGAGTGACGGGCTCGATTACGGCAATGATGCGCAAGCCACGGCTGCCGCGCTCGCGAAAATCGGCCATCTGAAAATCCTGGTCGATGAGGCGGGGCATTTGCCGCTGGCGTTGAAGCCGGAGACCAGCCGGACGGACGGCTTCGAAGTCACGGTCGTTCGCGCCGATGCCGAAGGTGCGCGCAGCGGCCGGGTTTCCGCGCTTGGTGCGCGCGGCGAAAATCTTGCCAGCGCGCCGTTCGCTTTCCGAAACGGAAAGAGCGAAGCATCAGCAAAAATTCCGCTGCCGCTGGAAGTGCGCAACGAAACCCAGCGCATTGTCATCGACAATGAAGAATCCGCAGGCGCCACGCGCCTGCTCGACAGCAATTCGAAGCGCAGGGCCGTCGGCCTGATCTCCGCGAGCAATATGGAGAACGAACAGCCATTGCTCTCCGACCTGTTCTATCTGGAACGCGCGCTCTCGCCTTATGCCGATCTCAGCAAGGGCACGATTGAGGATGCCCTGACGCGCAATGCCCAGGTCATGGTGCTGGCCGATATCGGGCGCATCGCGGGCGCCGATTACAACCGCGTCGACAAATTCGTGACCAATGGCGGCGTGCTGGTGCGCTTCGCCGGCGCGCGCATGACGCAGAATGTTGACGACCTTATTCCGGTGAAGCTGCGCAGCGGCGGCCGTTATCTCGGCGGCGCGCTGGATTGGGGCAAACCGCAACACCTGGCGCCCTTCCCCGATTCCAGTCCGTTTCGCGGCCTGACCATTCCCGGCGAAGTCACCGTGTCGCGGCAGGTGCTGGCCGAACCATCGGTCGATCTGGGCGATCGCGTCTGGGCCCGGCTCACCGACGGCACGCCGCTCGTCACGGCGGCGCAGCACGGCAAAGGCTGGATCGTTCTTTTCCATGTCACGGCCGGGCCCGCGTGGTCGAGCCTTCCGCTATCCGGTCTTTATGTCGATATGCTCAAACGCGTGCTCGATCTGTCGAGCGGCGCGCGGCCTTCCGACATGGGCACGGACGCCAATGCGGCGTTTCCGCCTTACACGATGCTGGACGGCCTCGGCCATGCGCACAAACCCGCCGCCGACGCGCTGCCCATCCGTGGCAACCAGCTTGCGAAGATCAGGCCGTCGCTCATCCATCCGGCCGGCCTCTACGGAAACGAAGGCGCGCAGGTCGCCCTCAATGCGACGGATGCGAACACGGTGCTGACGCCGTTCGGCGATCTGGGCGCGAATGTCTCACTCTATTCGGGGGCCTCGTCCGCACCGCTACAGCCGTTGCTGCTTTTGCTGGCGCTGGCTTTGCTGTTGCTCGACGTGTTCGTGTCTCTGCATCTGCGCGGCCGCAGTTTCGACCTCAAACGCCTGCTCGGCCGCTTCGCCGTTCTTGCGCTCGCCGCCGCATTGGTTCATCCCGGCACCGCGCGCGCCGACGACGCCTTCGACATGAAGGCAGCGCTGGATACGCATCTGGCCTATGTCATCACCGGGCTTCCCGACGTCGACGAGATGAGCAAGAACGGCCTCTACGGCCTCGGCCGTTACCTGCAGGCGCGCACATCCTACGATCCGCATGAGCCAATGGGTGTCGATCCGGCGAAGGACAATCTGTCGTTCTTTCCGCTGCTCTACTGGCCGATGGACCCGCGCGAGAAAGACCTGACGCCGCAGGCGCTGTCGAAAATTCAGGACTATATGAGCAATGGCGGCACGATCCTGATCGACACGCGCGATCTGACATTGGGATCGTCGCGCGGTTCGGATTCACCGGGCCAGCAGACATTGAAGCGATTGCTCGGCAAGCTCGACCTGCCACCGCTCGAGCCGGTGCCGTCGGATCATGTGCTGCGCAAATCGTTTTACATTTTGCAGGATTTCCCCGGACGCTGGGACGGCTCGAAAGTCTGGGTGGAGGCGCTGCCGCCGCCGGATCCCGACGCCGGTCCGACACCGGCCCGCGGCGGCGACAGCGTTTCGCCCGTCATCATCGGCGGCAACGACTGGGCCGCGGCATGGGCCATCGACAATGAAGGGCGCGGGCTCGTCGCCGTATCGCCGGGCGGCGACCGTCAACGCGAGATGGCCGTGCGCTTCGGCATCAACGTCGTGATGTACGCGCTGACCGGCAATTATAAAACCGATCAGGTGCATGCGACCGCTCTTATCCAGCGCGGGCAACAGCGCTGATGAACCTCTCGCTCTCCTTCGCACCGCATATCGCGCTCTGGCTGCTGTGGCTGGCCGTGGCGTTTTCCGCGGCGGCGATGATCTACGCGTTCCTTCTGCGCGCAAGCGGCGCATGGGCCCGCGCGCTGGCGCTGGGCGTGTTGTTGCTGGCGCTGGCCAATCCTCTGATCGTACACGAAACGCGCGAGCCTCTGCCGGACGTGGCGGCGATCATCGTCGATCATACGCAAAGCATGGACATCCGTGGCCGCCGTGCGGAGGCAGACGCGGCCGCGGCGCAGCTTCGCAAGACGCTGGCCTCCGACAAGACGCTGGAAGTGCGCGAGGCCTTCGTCGACACGCGCAATGCCGCCGATGACACCGGCACACAACTCTTCGGCGCCATCAGCAGCGCTTTGTCCGACGTGCCGCCGGATCGCATCGCGGGGGCCATCGCCATCACCGACGGCGAAGTCCATGACGCGCCACCGGCTGGCAAGGCGGCGTTGCCCGCGCCCATCCAGGCATTGATCGTCGGCAAGCCGGGCGAGCGCGACCGCAAGCTGACCGTCGTCAGCGCGACGCCCTTCGCCATTGTCGGGCAGGCCGCGAACATCGCTTTGCGGGTCGACGATTATGGCGGCGACGCAGGCAGTACCGCCGAAATCGACATCCATATCGACGGCGTCGAGAAAGGTGTGCAGGTCGTGCCCGTCGGCAAGGACGCGACGCTGAAAATCCCCGTGGCCCATGCCGGCGAGAACGTCATCGAACTGGAAGCGCGGCCCGCCCCGGCCGAACTCACCTTGCAGAACAACCATGCCGTGGTGACGATCAACGGCGTGCGCGACCGCCTGCGCGTGCTGCTCGTCTCCGGCGAACCGCATGCGGGGGAGCGCGTCTGGCGTTCGCTGCTGAAGGCCGATCCGTCTGTCGATCTGGTGCAGTTCACCATTCTGCGTCCGCCGGACAAGCAGGACACCACGCCGATCGACGAACTGGCGCTGATCGCCTTTCCGACGCGCGAGTTGTTCGACGAAAAGCTCGGCACGTTCGACCTGATTATCTTCGACCGCTATAGCGAACGCGGAATCCTGCCGCTCGGCTATTTCGACAACATCGCGAACTATGTCCGCAATGGCGGCGCGCTGCTGGTGTCGTCGGGACCGGAATTCGCCGGCCCGCTCAGCATCTATCACACGCCGCTGACCGCCGTGCTGCCGGCACAGCCGGACGGCACCGTCATCACGCGAGGCTTCAAGCCGATGGTGACAGCGCAGGGCATGGCGAACCCAGTGACGCGCGACCTGTCCGGCGCCAACACGCTGACGGCACCGCCGAGCTGGGGCCGCTGGTTTCGTCTGATCGGCACCACCACAGTATCCGGCGAAACCTTGATGAGTGGGCCGGACAACAAGCCGCTGCTGGTTCTCGATCAGCAGGGCAAGGGCCGCGTCGCGGAAATTCTCTCCGATCATATCTGGCTGTGGGCGCGCGGCTATGAAGGCGGCGGACCGGACGCGGAATTGCTGCGCCGCCTCGCGCACTGGCTGATGAAAGAGCCGGAACTGGAGGAAGAACGTCTGTCCGCTTCGATCAGCAACGGCCAGATGTCCGTCGAACGCCACTCGATGCATGACACCGTTCCGCCGGTGCGCATCACCTATCCGTCCGGCAACCAGACGCAGATCACGCTGAACAAGATCGCACCCGGAATCTGGAAAGGCGCGGCGAAGGCCGACCAGCTTGGCCTCTATCGGCTGGACGACGGCACATTGAACGCCGTGACGGCGGCGGGACCGCTCAATCCCAAGGAAGTCGCCGACATGCGCGCGACGGCGGAAATTCTCAAAGCATCGACGCATGCCACCGGCGGCGGCGTGCATTGGCTGGCCGATGGCGGCGTGCCGGCCATCAGCCGCGTCTCGCCCGGTTCAAATGCGACCGGCAGCGGATGGATCGGGCTGCGCGCCAATGGCGCCTATCGCGTCACCAGCGTGGAACAAATGCCGTTGCTGCCCGCATGGCTCGCGGTTTTTCTTTTGATCGGCACGCTGCTCTTCGCGTGGCGGTTGGAAGGAAAGTAATATTCCCCTTCACGCTTTTCCCAGCGGCGCGCCATCGGCGCAGACGGGATCGGCGATGTGGGCGCGACGAATATCGCCGCTCAACGTCAGCAGCACATCGGGTTTCAGCGACAGTCCGAGAATCCGAGAGGCGTCCACCGGTCCCGGAAAATGCACGCGCCGAGGCGGCAGGCGCGTGAAGCCGGCGCGCACATAATAGGGCTCGTCCCCCACCAGCAGGATGCAGGAATAATCCGTGGCATGCGCGGCCTCGATGCCGTGCTTCATCAGCGCGATGCCGATGCCGCGTCCACGCTGGCTGGACTGAACCGCCAGCGGACCCAGCAGCAATGCTTTGTGCGCGCCGACAAAGATCGGCCAGAAGCGCACCGAGGCGCGAAACGCGCCGTCCTCCAGCGCGACAAAACTCAGTTGGCTTTCCGGCGCCACGCCTTCGCGCAAACGATACGCGGCTCTGACGTAGCGGCCCGGCCCGAAACTCGCCACGTTGAGCGCATCGACGAGCGGCGCGTCTTCCGCGCGCTCGGCGCGGATTTGCCAAGCCGCCTCTTTCACCACATCGGCCACGAAGCTACGCTCCACATCGAGGAAACAACGAGAGGTAATCCCATGGGCGTGCTGGATGGCAAGGTCGTTCTGGTCACGGGCGGCGCGAACGGAATCGGCAAGGAATGCGCGCTGCTGGCGGCGCGCGAAGGCGCCAAGGTCGTGGTCAACGATCTGGGTGGTGGGGCTGCGGGCGGCGATGCCGGCTCGGCAGGCCCCGCCGAAGCGGTAGCCGCGGAAATTCGCAAGGCCGGCGGCGAGGCCGTCTCCAACTCCGACAGCGTCACCAGCCGCGCGGGCGTGGCGCGCATGTTCGAGCAGGCGCTGGATACCTTCAAGGGCCTGCATTCGGTCATCAATCCGGCGGGCATCCTGCGCGACAAGATGTTCCACAAGATGACCGACGAGGAGTGGGACATCGTCGTCGATGTGCATCTGAACGGCAGCTACAATGTCAGCCACGCCGCCATCAATCATTTCCGCGAACAGGAAGAAGGCTCATTCGTCCTCTTCACGTCCACCTCCGGCATCATCGGCAATATCGGCCAGGCGAACTACGCCGCCGCCAAGATGGGTATTGTTGGCCTGTCGCGCATCATCGCGATGGAAGGCCTGCAAAAGAACGTACGCTCCAACGTGATCGCGCCGTTCGCATGGTCGCGTATGATCGCAACCATTCCGGTGAAGGACGAAGCCTCCGCCAAACGCGTCGAGCGCATGAAGAATTTCATGCGCGCCGATCAGGTGGCGCAGCTTGCGGTGTCGCTGGCCTCTCCCGCCTGCAAGGATGTGAGCGGGCAGATCTTCGTGGCGCGCGGCAATGAAATCTTCCTGATGAGCCAGCCGCGTCCCTTGCGTGGCATGGCGAAGGTCGAAGGCTGGACGCCGCAGACGATCGCCGATCACTGCATGCCGGCGATGAAGCCCAGCTTCCACGATCTGGGCGCGACCAACAGCGTGTTCGGCTGGGACCCGGTCTAGCTACCAGTAAGGCGAGCGCGGCACCTTGCCGGTTAGTTCGGCAAGGCGCCGGCGCGTTGCCGGCGTCGTGCCGTCCGGCGGCGCTGCCGGATCGCAGAACAGGACTTCGCGGATTTCCAGATTTGGCCGAAACTGAAGGCGCACATTGCGCAGCCGGTAGAGCGCGTTGACGTTCGTGAACCACGCCACTTTGCGGCTGTAGAGGCCGATAAATTCCGGCGCCGTGGACTCCATCAGGCCGACTTCTTCCTCAAGTTCCCGTACAACCGCAAGTTCCGGCGGCTCGCCCTTGTTCACCCCGCCGCCGGGCAACCGCCAGCCCTGCGCATAGGATTGCCGCACCAGCAGAACGCGGCCCTGTCCATCCTCGGCGATGGCGGTCGCGCCGAAAACTGTCGGATGAAACAAGGCCTTGATCATCATCGTGAAGGTCACGATACCGGAGGACGGTATAAAACGGCGCAAGGACAAGGCCAATTCTTCCTCGAGTAAGGGAATTCTAACCAACGCGGACTAGATTTGGCCGGATTGTTCACCGGGGGAGCACCGCACTTTGCGTCGGCACGGCAGGCTCGCACAAGAGCCGCCGCGCGAAGGCAAACGCTGAATTTCGATGTCCACCGCCAACTTCACAAACCTGAAGGCTCTGATTGTCGAGGACAATCCGCATATGCGCGCGCTTCTTCGCTCGCTGCTGCAGGCGCTGGGCATCAAGACCGTTCTGGAATCCTGCGACGGCGCAACGGGCTTCGCCGAAGTCTGCATTCGCAATCCTGACCTGGTGCTGACAGATCTGTCGATGGAGCCCACGGACGGCATCGCGCTGACAAGGCAGATCCGCCAGGGCGGATGCAGCCCCAATCCTTTCGTGCCCATCATCATGGTGACCGGGCATACGGAGCGCCAGCGCGTGGAGGCCGCGCGCGACGCGGGCGTGACGGAATTCCTCGCCAAGCCGATCACGATCCAGAACCTGACATCGCGCCTGACCGAGATCGTTGAGCGGCCCCGGCAGTTCGTGAAATGCGAAGCTTATTTCGGGCCGGAACGCCGCCGCCGCAAATCGGAAAGCCATACCGGCCCGTGGCGCCGCGGCGAGGACTTCAAAGACGATCTGGAGATACGTTAGCCATGGCTGCGAACTCTCACACCGGCACGGTCAAGATTATCGCGCCACATGAATATCCTCCGATGATCACGGGTGAAGGCGCGGCGAACTTCCTGCGCGTTCTGACGAGCTATGAAACGGCACAACGCGCGGCCCGCGTCATCGAACTGCGCCGCGACCAACTCTGCGAAGCCGTGCTGAGCTATATCGCGCAGATGGAAGATGCTGCCTCAGCCTCCAATCTGTCCGGCATCTTCGCGCAAGCTCATGAAATTCGCGGCCTTGCCGGGACCGCCGGCATGGAAGCGGCCGGGCGCATCGCGGACGGCTTGTGCAAATATCTTTCGGCCGCGGCGGATCTCGGCTCCGTGGCCGATGCGGCGGTCATCGCGCTGCATGTCGATGCCATCACCCGCGCCTCCAGTTCCGCTGGCGAAGCGGGCAAATTCGGCAACCGCGTCGCCGTCGAACTGGCCACGCTCGTCGCCCGCAAGCTCAATGCCGTTAACGGATTGAAAACGAAATCGGCCTGACTGGAGTGGGACGCTAACCTTTCGGCCGCACGTTTTGCCGCGCAAAATTGCAACTCTTCACCGCTCTTTAATCGCTCGCGTTAATACTGAACGCGCGGAAACCGGACGCCTGTCCGGTGTTTCCCGCGCGCACATTCTGGGCTTTCGCACATGCTTCAACTGGCCGGCATCGGTGTTCTCTTCGCCTGCGTGTTCGGCGGATACATTCTCTCTGGCGGCTCGCTCGGCGTGGTGCTGGAAGCGTTGCCCCATGAAATGCTGACCATTCTGGGCGCTGCGCTGGCGGCCTTGCTCATCGGCGGCTCAATCTCCGAACTGAAGAAGATCGCCGGCGTGATGGGCAAGATTGTCTCCGGCCCGAAATGGAAACATTCGGACTATACGGACCTACTCTGCCTGCTGTTCCTCGTCACCAAAACGATGAAGACCAAGGGCATGATCGCGCTGGAAGCGCATATCGAAAAGCCGGAAGATTCATCGATCTTCAAGCGCTATCCGCGCATCTGCAAAGACCATTTCGCGCTCGACTTCATCTGCGACACGCTGCGCATGATGACCATGAGTCTGGAAGACCCCAATCAGGTCGAGACGGCCATGGATAAGCAGCTGGAAAAGCATCACCACGAAGCGCTCGGCCCGGCTGGGGCCATGCAAGGCATGGCGGATGCGCTGCCCGCGCTCGGCATCGTCGCCGCCGTGCTCGGCGTTATCAAAACCATGGGCGCGATTTCGGAGCCGCCGGAAGTTCTCGGCAAGATGATCGGTTCGGCGCTCGTCGGCACCTTCATGGGCGTGTTCCTGGCCTATGGCATCGTCGGGCCGATCGCGACGCGCCTGAAATTCATCGCCGAGGAAGAAGCACTCTTCTATCACGTCATTCGCGACGTGCTGGTCGCACATCTGCACGGCAATGCGGCGCAGATTTCGGTGGAACTGGGCCGCGGCAGTGTGCCGAGCGACGCGCAGCCGAGTTTTCAGGTGTTGGAAGAAGCGCTCAACAATATCCAGCCGGACAAGGGCTGATCGCTCAATACCGCGCGCGAATGCGGATCGGCTGAGGCTGCCGCTGTTCGGCCACGCCCGCGAAAAACGTCGCCAGCGCGCCGGCGAAAACGCCGAGCGGCACCGCGTAGAGAACATCCATATCGCATCCCAGTACGACAATCGCGGTGACCGCGAGACCCGTCCATTGCGCCACGTTCTTCGGCATCCTTCGGCTTCCCCAAGTGAACGCACAAAGGTTAGCCCGGTATGCCGCGAATTGAAGCGGATGCTTAAAGAAGGGTTAATTGGCCGCAGCGTCGGCAAGCGCCGCGAGCGCCGCCGTCAGCGCCGCGACAGTCTTTTCCGCATCGGCGCCGTGACGGGCCGCGATCCAGGCCGGGTCGTTGTAGCTGAGATGAACCGCGCCTTTCGCGTCCTGCCAGATCAGCATTTTCAGCGGCAGGTCGATGCCGGCGGTTTGCGCGGACTGCATCAGCGGCGTCCCACCGGCGGCGTTTCCGAAGATCACCACCGTTGTGGGCAGCAGTTCGAGTCCAGCCTGCGCAGCACCCTCGCCATGCTCGATGATGGCAAAAATGGTGAGGCTTTTGGATGCCAGCGCGGCGACAAGGCGCGACAGCGTCGTTCCGAAATCATGCGCACTGCCGCGCGTGATCAACCCGTTGGCGTTCATTGCCGCGCCGACTCAAAGCCGCGCCCGATTAAACGTCGAAACTAATCCCTTGCGCCAGCGGCAGCGCGTCCGAATAATTGATGGTCGCGGTTTGGCGGCGCATATAGGCCTTCCAGCTGTCGGAGCCACTCTCGCGCCCGCCGCCGGTTTCTTTTTCGCCGCCGAACGCACCGCCGATTTCCGCACCTGATGGGCCGATGTTCACATTGGCAATGCCGCAATCCGAACCGGACGCCGCGATGAAGCGCTCGGCTTCCTGCATGTCGGTCGTGAAAATGCAGGACGACAGGCCTTGCGGCACCGCATTGTGCCGGGCCAGCGCGTCCTCAAATTTGGAATATTTCATCACATAGAGGATAGGCGCGAAGGTTTCGTGGCAGACGGTCTTGCTCTGCTCCGGCATTTCCACGATCGCGGGATGAGCATAATGCGCCTGCGGATATTTGTCCGCCAGCGCGCGGCTGCCGCCGCTGATCTTGCCGCCTTCGTCTTTCGCCGCATGCAGCGCGCGTTCCATATTTTCGAACGCCGCCTTGTCGATCAGTGGACCGATCAGCGTGCCGGTGTCCAGCGGATTGCCGATGGGCAGCTTGGCATAGGTGGATTTGAGCGCTGGAACGAGCTTGTCGTAGATAGACTCATGCACGAACAACCGGCGCAATGACGTGCAGCGTTGGCCCGCGGTGCCGACGGCGGAGAAAGTGATTGCGCGCTGGGCGAGATCGAGCTTTGCCGATGGCGTCACGATCATGGCGTTGTTGCCGCCAAGCTCCAGAATGCTTTTGCCGAAGCGCGCGGCCACGACCGGCGCCAGTTCACGGCCCATGCGCGTCGAGCCGGTGGCGCTCACGACGGGGATGCGCGCATCTTTTGCCAACGCCTCGCCCGCATCGCGCAGGCCGAGGATGACCTGGCTGAGATGCGGCGGCGCTTCGCCGAATTTTTTCAACGCGCGTTCGAATAGCGCCTGTGTCGCGAGCGCCGTCAGCGGCGTTTTCTCGCTCGGCTTCCACAGCACGGGATTGCCGCAGACCAGCGCCAGAGCCGCATTCCACGCCCACACCGCCACCGGAAAATTGAACGCCGAGATCACGGCGACCGGGCCAGCCGGATGCCATGTTTCCATCATGCGATGGCCGGGCCGTTCCGACGCGATGGTCAGGCCGTAAAGCTGGCGCGAAAGACCCACCGCGAAATCACAGATGTCGATCATCTCCTGCACTTCGCCAAGACCTTCCTGCACGATCTTGCCAGCTTCCAGCGAGACGAGACGGCCCAACGCTTCCTTGTTGGCGCGCAACTCCTCGCCGAGCAGCCGTACCAACTCGCCACGCCTGGGGGCCGGAACATTGCGCCATGCCTGGAAGGCTTCGACGCTGCCGGCGATCTTCTTCTGGATCGAAGCCGCGTCGTCATAAGCCACGCGACCGATTTCCGCGCCGTCGATGGGGGAGTGAACAGCGTAGTCGCCATGCGCCGCCGCGACACCCAGCGCGGACAGCAATTCTTTTGTATTCGTCATTCAGCCCCTTTCGGCGATGCCTTACATCGCCACTTTTCGATTCTCACCCACATCGGGGTGTTTTGTCCCGCTGGCCGCTGCGGCCAGCATCTTCACGGTCGTGATCAGTGTACCGGGACTATCCCACAATTCGGCATCGCTGGGCGACACTTTGAGCACGCGGATATTCGGATCATTCACCGAATCGAACCACGCCTTGGCAAACGGTGACCACAAATCCCTGATCTTGGCGCGGTCGTCCGATACACTCGCCATGCCCGTCGTCACCACATATTTCTGTCCGCCCGTATCGGCAAATGCCAACGTCACAAGTGGAAAATTTTCGATCTGCTCCACTTTCTCCCGGCGCGCATCGGTCAGGAAGTAGATCGCGTGCTCAGCCGGTTTCACCGTCGCCGCCATCGGGCGGGCGCGCTGCGCGGTTCCATCCCAGGTGATCAGCATCGCGGTGCCGATTTTCTCCATCAAGTTCCAGGCGTGAATAACGTGGTCGTCTTCCATAGCGGTTCTCCCTAAAGGTTCCTTGGGAGAACGGCTTTGCAACACCCGCGTTCCTTCTACACGTAATACTTGCCGAAGCGGTTGCCCATGAAATCGGAGAATTTCGCGTCTTCCTGACGGACGAAGCCTTTTTCCGGCAGCTTGCCTTCCACCAGAAGATCCACCATCGCACAGATGCCGCACGCCGTGGTGATCTGGATGGCGCTCATCAGGCGGCCGGCGACGTCCTGCGCATAGATTTTCTTGGCATAGCTTTCCTGCGTCAGGCGGCCTTCGACCCAGCCGTTCACCGTCACGAAGATCAGCACGACGTCCTGATAGGTGATCGGGATCGCCGTTTCGAGCACGTCCTTGAAGATGTCGCGGCGCGTGCCGAGGTGCAGGTCGCGCACCAGAAGCTTCACGATATCGCGGTGACCAGGATAACGCGCGGTCTTGTAGTTGAGATTGTCGACCTTGCCTTCCAGCGTCTCGCAAAGCGTGCCGAGGCCGCCAGAGGTGTTGAACGCCTCATATTCGATGCCGTCCAACGTGAACTGTTCGAGCTCTTCCAGCGCCGGCACTTCGCAACGCACGCCGTCGCGCACCGCTTCGCAAGGGTTGCAATACTCGTTGATGAGGCCATCGGTGGACCAGGTCAGATTGTATTTCAGCGCGTTGTGCGGAAACACCGGCAGCGCGCCGACACGCATCTGCACGTCGCGCAGCTTCTCGAACTTCTTGGTCAGGTCATGCGCCACGATGGAAATGAAGCCCGGCGCCAATCCGCATTGTGGAATGAACGCCGTCGACGCGCCGTCCGCCAGTTTCTTGATCGTGCGCGTCGACTCCACGTCCTCGGTGAGGTCGAGGTAATGCGCGCCGGCACGTTTTGCGCCTTCCGCGATGATCGGCGTCAGCGTGTAAGGTGTTGCCATCAGAACGATGTCATGGCCTTCGACTTCCTTGGCGAAGTCCTTAGGGTTCTCGATGGTGATTTTGCGCAGTTCGACATTGTCCTTGCGCGGCATGCGCTCAAGGCTGGAGGCATCGCGGTCCGCGACGGTGACGCTGTAGTCCTTCGTGCCGGTCAGAAATTCGGTGATGGCCACGCCGATCTTGCCGCCGCCCACAAGCATGACTTTCTTCATCGCCAAATTCCTTTGTAGATCAGCTGCTTGGATACACCCTTCACGAGACGGAAAAGAGACGGCGGAACGCCGTAAAACCGGCTATCTTCCGGCGAATCGCTGGGATTTCCGGCGGAACGCCAGCCACGGGTGTGATCGAATATGCGGGACAGCGACGGCAAACTCATCGCCCTGTTAAAGGCCAATGCGCGGGAGCCTGCGGCATCGCTGGCGCGCAAGCTCGGCCTTGCGCGTTCGACGGTGCAGGAACGCATCGCGCGGCTGGAACGCGAAAAAATCATCAAGGGCTACACGGTCAAACTGGGCGAGGAAGCCGAGGCGCGCGCGCTGCGCGCCGTGGTGATGATCAGCGCCGATCCCAAACAGGCCGAAAGGGTCAGCACCGAATTAAAGCGCATGGCCGAAGTGCGCTCGCTCTCCGCCGTATCGGGCGCCTTCGACATGATGGCGATGGTCGAAGCCGACACGCCCGCCCGCATGGACGCGGCGCTGGATCGTATCGGCAAAGCGCATGGCGTGGCGCGGACGGTATCGTCGATTGTGCTGTCGGAGAAGTTTTCACGCTGAGAAGGTCTCGATGAAGCAATTCGCTTTCGCAGCCGTCGCGGTACTGGCGCTTTGGCCGGGTTGTGCCTCCGCCGAAAGCTGGAACCTGAACATGGGCGATGCGCGCGGCGGGAACGTGTTGTCCGCGATGCCGGATGAACCGGAAAGCGATACCGACTTATGGCTCATGTGCCGCAAGGACGGTCGCTTCAGCGTGGGTGTCGGCGCCAATTCCACTCTGGGCAAAGGCAAAGATGAGGCGGTATCCGCGACATTATCCAGCGCTGACAAAATCGCGGTGTTAAAAGGCGTGTCCAGAAAAAGCATCAACTTCGAGATGACCGGCGGCAACGAGCTTGCGACAATCGTATCCAAGGACGATCCACTGTTCGTCGTGATCGCAACCGGCAAACCGATCAAAATGAGCAGCACCAGCAAAACGATGACGTTCGACTCCGGCGACGCACCGAAATTGTTGGGAAAATTCATCGCTAGCTGCAAGTAGGCAGACGCGCTAGCTGTGCATCGCCTTCACGGACTGGGCGTGGCCGCGGATCACGAAGCCGGCTTTGACGAGCGTGTCATGAATCTCCGCGCCGTGCGCCGCATCGCGCGCCTCGATGGTGAGGCCCAGATCCGCCGACTTCACCGGCATGTCGGTCATCATGCGATTGTGCGAGACATCGAGGATGTTGCCGCCCGCGTCGCCGACAACGGTCGCGATCTTGGCGAGCCAGCCGGGTTGATCCTCGATCTCCACGACCAGTTGAAGAATGCGGCCTTCGCGCATCATCTCGCGCAGGATCACATTGGACAAAAGGCGCATGTCGATATTGCCGCCGGACAGCACGACGCCGACTTTCTTGCCCTTGAAGACAGCGGGATTTGCGATGATCGCTGCCAGCGCGGCCGCGCCCGCGCCTTCCACGACAGTCTTTTCGATTTCCAAAAGCATCGCGACGGCTTTTTCGATCTCGTCTTCGCGAACGAGAAAAACATCCGTCACCATATCGCTGACGATGCGCCGTGTGATCTGCCCCGGCTCTTTCACCGCGATGCCTTCGGCGATCGTCTGGCCGGAACAGGGCAGGCTTGCTTGCTTCACGCTGTCATACATCGAGGGGTAAAGCGCGGTCTGTACGCCATAGATTTCGATATTCGGTTTCAGCGCCTTGGCGGCAATCGCCATGCCCGAAATCAATCCGCCGCCGCCGATGGGCGCAACGAGCGTATCGACCTCCGGCACGTCTTCCAGCAATTCGACGGCGACAGTGCCGGTGCCCGCGATGATGAGCGGATCGTCATAGGGATGAATGAAAGTCAGACCCTCTTCTGCCTCGATCCGGCGGGCCAGCGTATAGGATTCCGACAACGTCTTGCCTTCGAGGATGACGGTCGCACCAAAATTCTTGGTGTGTTTCACTTTGTTGAAAGGCGTGCCTTCCGGCATCACGATGGTCGCGGGAATTTTCAGGCGCCCCGCATGATAGGCCACGCCCTGGGCGTGATTGCCGGCGCTCATCGCCACGACGCCGCGCCGGCGCTGCTCCGGCGTCAGCGACGTCAGCTTGTTCAGCGCACCGCGCTCCTTGAACGAGGAGGTGAATTGCAGGTTCTCGAATTTCAGCCAGATGTCACATCCGGCAATCCCCGACAGCGTGCGCGAATAGTGCGTGGGCGTGCGCTCCACAATGCCGTGGATCACTTTGGCGGCGGCGCGGACATCGTCGATGGTTATGGCGGGGTGACCAGCCGCTGCGGATGCGAGGGGTTTCGTCGGCGTGCTTGCCAATCGCGCGGCTCCCAAATGTGACCTGACTGGTAGCAGCGGACGGATTTGAACCGCCGACCAAGGGATTATGATTCCCCTGCTCTACCACTGAGCTACGCTGCCAAAAAAAGCCAGCCAAGGCGGGCGGTTTAAGGGCGCGGGGGCAAACCTGTCAAGGCAACAGGTTGAGGAACGCCGGGCTGACCATAATATAAGTCGCCATGCCGAGCGCCCGCGCCCCAAAGCCGCCCAAATACGCCTTCCTGAAGAAGGTCGCGCTGGCGCTGCCCGGCGCGGTCGAAATCATCGACCGTCACGGCCATTGGTTCAACATCGGCAAAAAGACCTTCGCGCTCTACGGCATGAACGGAAACCGATGGATCCTGCGCCTGCCCAAGGAGCAGGTGCGGATGCTGGCCGAGGCCGATCCGGACGTCTTCGCGCCGATGATCAGCGGCGCGCTGCTCTGGGCGTATGTCGACGTGGACAGACTCGATGCCAAGGCGTTGCGCGGATATATGACAGCGGCATGGCGCCATACGGCGCCGAAGAAGCTGCAAGCCGGGATGAAGGCCGAATAAGTTTCAGGCACATCATTCTGGCGAAACCGTCTTCTCATCGAGCCGCGAACCACACTTCGAGCAGTAGTCCGGCACCGGAAACATGTATGGGTTCCGGTTTGTGGTCCCGCATTTGGGACAAATCTTCACGGTCTTTATATTGAGGTAGGTGATCAACAGCACCGGTAAGACGGCGAAACCGATGCCTTTGTTTCCTGACGTCAGATACAGGAATGACAGGAACGCCGCGCCGATGATGACGGTGAGAACCGGCTGCATCTTTATTCGCAACCGTGCGGGCGCCGTCATAGCAAATGCTATCGAACCGATACCGAGCGCAATCCATATTCCGGTGAATATCCTGGTGATCGTCTGCGCGTCGAAGTGAAATGACATAGCGGATCGTCCAAGGCCCCGCGCGACATTAACCGCAAATCCCAGACTTCGACAGCTTCGTCCGCGAGACGGTAATGTCCCTACTCCGCCGCCAACGCTGCGGTTTCGTTCTGCGAGATCCAGCCACCGCCGAGGACGCGGCCGTTATCATAGAAGACGCAAGCCTGCCCCGGTGCGATGGCGTCTTCGGGGTGGAGCAGTTCGACATCCGCACCATCGTCCTTGGGCGTCACGCGCGCCGCAACGGGCGGACGCATGGAGCGTGTCTTCACCGCGCAAACGAATGTCTCCGTCTGCGGCACCAGCCAATTCACATCGCGCAGCCGGATCGTGCGTGTGGCAAGCGCCGAACGCGGGCCGACGACGACGCGCGCGTGTTTCGCATCGAGTTTCAAAACGAATAGCGGCTCGTCATTGCCGGACAGGCCAAGGCCCTTGCGCTGGCCGACCGTGAAATTGATGACGCCATCGTGTTGGGCCAGCACGCGGCCGGTCATGTCCACGATCTCGCCGGGCTTCACGGCATCCGGCTTCAGCTTCTGCACGACGCCCGCGTAATTGCCGTCCGGCACAAAACAGATGTCCTGGCTGTCCGGCTTGCCGGCGGTGATGAGGCCAAGCTCGGCGGCGAGTTTGCGCACATCAGTCTTCGGCATCGCACCCAGCGGAAAGCGCACATAGTCCAACTGCGCGCGCCTCGTGCGGAATAGGAAATAGCTCTGGTCGCGCGTGGCATCGGCGGCGACATGCAATTCGGGACCGGCCGCGCCATCGACGCGCTTCACATAATGTCCTGTCGCCAGCGCATCCGCACCCAGTTCCTTCGCCGTCTCCAGCAAGTCGGCAAATTTTACTTTCTCATTGCATGCCACGCAGGGGATCGGCGTTTCGCCGCGCGCATAGGTGGCGGCAAAATCTTCCATCACGGCTTTTTTGAAACGCGCTTCGTAGTCCAGAACGTAATGCGGGATACCAAGTGTCTCCGCCACACGCCGCGCGTCGTGAATGTCCTGACCGGCGCAGCACGCGCCTTTCTTCTTGGCGGCGGCACCCGCATCGTAGAGCTGGAGCGTCATACCGATGACGTCGTACCCCTCGCGCTTGAGCAGCGCCGCGACCACGGAGGAATCCACGCCGCCCGACATGGCGGCAACCACGCGGGTTTCGCGCGGAGATTTGGCAAATCCGAGGGAGTTAAGGGCGGTCATGCGGTGCCTATAAGCCCACAAACCCGCACCTTCAAGCGATTTACGCGACTGGCGCCGGCAGGTAGTTCAGCAGCGAAATCTGGCCCAGCTGCGAGGTCACCTGAACCGCAGCCTGCAAAGCCACCTGGTTCTGGTTGAGCTGGGTGATCGCGGTTCCCATGTCCACATTTTCGATGTTGGACATGAAGGTGCTGTAAAGCCCCGACATGGTCGTCTGGTTGGCGCTAGCGTCCTGAAGCTGGCTGTAAACATTGCCGTTCTGCGCCGCGACATTGTTGACGGTGGTGGCCGCGTTGGTGGCTGTTCCGATCGCCGTCGTCAGCGAAGAGGCTTGTGCCGTCGTCAGCACCGAGGTGAGCGGTGTCCCCGCGTTCAAATCCGCGATGCTCTTCAGCGTCGCCATCAACTGCGTTCCGACATCGGATGCCAACACACCGGTCTGCACTGTTTGGCCGTCCGCGACCATGACAGAGCTTGCAACGGTGCCGTTCTGAAAGGCGGCAGACGCCGAAGGCAACGCCGTGAGATCGGACATGTCGCTCACCGTCAGCGGCGGCTGGGTGTTCTGATCGCCGCCGTAAAGATAATTGCCGTTCGCATCCTTGGTGTTGAGGATCTGTGAGGCCTGATCGAAGATGCCCTGCGCCGTCGTCATCAACGTCGAGCCGTCATTGTTGCCAACGGCAGTGGTGATAGCGGTGCGAAGCTGATTGGCGAGGTCCGACAGCGAGGACATCTGACTGTCCTGCTCGTTCACCTGCGTCAGCGCATTGGTCGTTGCCGTCTGATAGCCCGTGGTGCGGTCGGCGACGGAGCGCGTCGCCTCCAGCACGGCAGTCTTGTCGCCGATGCCGCCATAGGTGGTGGAGACCTTCCCGCTGGTGACCTGGGCCTGCGTGGTGTCCAGGTTGCTTTCCGCCTGCATGATCTGCGACAGCAGGTACTGGCTCTGCGAATTGGTGGCTACGCGGTCGATCGTCATCGGTCTATTCCTGCCTGGGTGCCGTCATCACGTCGGCATCTGGATCAAGGTGTCGTAAAGCTGTTGACCGACCGTCAGCATGCGCGCGGCGGCGCTGTAAGCCTGCTGGTAGATCATCATGTTCGAAAGTTCTTCGTCGAGATTGACGCCGGACGTGCTGGCTTGACGCGATTGGGCCTCGGTCAGCCGGTCGGTCTGCGTCGTGTTGTTGGCGGCGGCGGTGTTGGTGCGCGTGGCTACGTCCTGATAAAAATTCGCGGCATAGTCGCCGAGCGTCGAGGACTGCGCGCCCATCGAACCGGCGGCGGAGAAATTCTGCTTGGCATCGGCCAGGTTCTGCAGCGCGATCAATCCGCGATTGTCGCCCGAACCCAGAATGGAATCGCCCGCGACCGTGCTGGCCGTGATGTTGGACTGGGCGAAAGCGAGCGATGACGGCGAGGATGCAATGTCGGGCGCGATGCTGAAACCCTGCGCCTGCGCTGCCGCCTGATTGGAACCGAGGCCGAAGAGTTCGGTAAAGCTCATCCCGGTCGTGCCGCGCGCCGTGGTGTCGTTGGTGACATTCAGGCTGTCGGCGCTGTTGGCGGCCGACGGCGTCATCTTGAGGGCGCCGTTGGAATCGAGCGAGAACGTTGCCGCCCCGTTGAACGACGTATTGAGCGCGCTGACGATGGCGCCGATGCTCATGCCGGCGGAGATGTTGACGCTGGCCTGTTTGTCGATCGCGCCGCTCGGGTTCTTGAGCACGAAACTCATCGAGCCACCGGCAGCAAAGCCGCTGGCGTCACTGGACGACAGACCTGTCGACAGGATGGACGGCGCCGCGGACTGAAACATGTCGTTCAGCCCGAAGAATTGCGAGAAGCCGGTGCCGCCGCGTTGCGACGGCGTGGTGGCGTTGTCCTGTACGACCACGCCATTGCCGCCGGTCGCGGCGATGGAGAGCTGGCCGTCGTTGAAGCTCGCGCTGCCATTGCTGCCCAGCGCGGAATTGAGCGCCGTCGTGAAGCTGCCGACCGTCGTGCCGATGCTCACGGCCGCGCCGCCATCCACCGACAGAGTGCCCGCGCCGAAATCCACGTCGACGCGCGAGACCAGGTTGCCGCTGGAATCCGCGACCGCGATTGTGGTCTTGCCCGTAAAGCCGAGCGAGTCCGTCGAAAGCAATCCGGTGTCGCGGCCGTCCATGCTGGTCGGCGGCGGCACGGCGGAATTGGCATTGCTTTGCGCGTTGAAGGCGAGCGCCGTCTGCTGCGCGAAACTGCCGAGTTCCTGTTGAAGCTGCGGGATCTGGTTGTCACGCATATCGACCAGGCCCGCGAGCGAACCGGAGCCCAGATGCGAATCTAGTTCCTGCGTCTGGCCGATCTGCTGGCCGCTGCTGCCCAGATTGGCCATCGTGATCTGGCTGTAATTGCCGTTGGTGCCGCCGCCCGCATAAGAGAGCTGCGCATACGTGTCGCCGACCAGCGTCGTGCCGTCCTGCGTCATCACCGTCATCTGGCCGTTGGACAGTTCGGTCGTCTTCACGCCGATCAACGCCGACAGGCTTTGCACCGCTTCGTCACGCTGATCGAGCAGGCCCGAAGAGGTATCGCCCGAAAGCGTCGCTGTCTGAATCTGCTGATTCAGGTTGTAGATGCTCTGGATCGTCGAATTGACGGTCGAGATGGAAGAAGAAACCTGCTGGTCAACCTGCGACTGCAGGCTGCTGAGATTGGTAGAGGTGGTCGAGATCGAGGTCGCCAGGTTCTGCAGCGAGCTGAGAACGCCCTGCTGATTGGCGCTGGACGTGGGCCCGGACGATGCGCTGCTCAGCGCCGAGAAGATATTATCGAGCTGCGAGCCCAGCGATGAGCCGTCGCCCGGCTGTCCGAGCAGGCCGTTGAGCTGCGTATATATGTCGTTCTGCGCGCCATACTGCGACGACGCCGCGTTGGCGGACAAAGTCTCGGCTTGCAGGAACTGATCGGTGACGCGCTGGATGTCGGTGGCGCTGACGCCCGAGAGCTGGCCGCCGGCCGCCGTCGTCTGAAACTCCACCGTGCGGCGGGCATAACCCTGCGTATTGATGTTCGAAACGTTATTGGAGACGACGCGCAACGCATTGGTATTCGCCTGCAACGCAGACATCGCGCTCGACAGAATACTGTTGATGGACACGAGGCTTCACTCCAGATGCTTTGGCCGAAGGGATTTGGGCCGAAGCCAAGACCGCAAGGTACGTGCCAGAATAATTCTTGGATTTATGCGGGAAATTGCTGGCACCCGCACGG
>DATCFN010000350.1:0-6461 GCA_036509475.1 Rhizomicrobium sp.
GCCGTCGCGGCGCGAGACACGCCGCACATACCCCGCCGCGATCAACGTATCGAGCAGGCGCACCAGGGTTGGCTTGGGCAGATGCGTCGCCTGCGCCAGCGCGGCGAGCGGCGTCAGCGGCCGCAGATTTAGCGTCTCCAATATAGCGAAGGCGCGGATGACGGGTTCAACAGGGGCAGCACTGGCGATGGCATAATTCCGTATTACGGAACTTTGAACAATCGCACAGGACGGGGCGTTCAGGAAGATGCATCTTTCACCCGAAGCCGCCCGCCAGCGCGGCCACGGAGGAAGCCATGTCTCACGCCGCGCGCAAAACCGAACAGGCCCGTCTCACGCTCAGCCCCCTGTCGCCGACGATCGGCGCAGTGGTCGGCGGCATCGACCTGCGCCAGCCCATGGACGACGCGCTGAAAAGCGAATTGCGCGCCGCGCTCCTCGAATGGAAAGTCCTGTTCTTCCGGGATCAGGACATCACCACCGAACAGCATCTCGAATTTTCGCGCGCCTTCGGTGCGCTGGAAGTTCATCCCTTCGCGCCGCACAAGCCGGGTCATCCGGAAATCCTCGCCATCACCCATGACAAGGACAACAAAGGCCGCGAGAACACCTGGCATAGCGACGTGACATGGCGCATCGAGCCGTCGCTCGGCTCGATCCTGCATGCGCTGGAAGTGCCGGCGGTCGGCGGCGACACGCTGTTCGCCGATATGTACGCGGCCTACGACAATCTCAGCGACGAGATCAAAGCGAAGATCGAAGGCAAGATGGCGTTGCATGACTTCGCGCATTTCCGGCTGGCGATGCGCAAGCGCGGCCTGGGCGAAGAACAGATCGAGGCGATGAACAAGAAATATCCGACCGTCGAGCATCCTGTCGTCCGCACCCATCCGGAAACCAAACGCAAGGCGCTCTATGTGAATGCCGCTTTCACGCAATACATCGTCGGCATGGACCGCGCGGAGTCCGACACGCTGCTCAAGCACCTCTACGCGCAGGCGAGCATTCCCGAATATCAATGCCGCTTTCACTGGGAGAAGAACTCGCTGGCGTTCTGGGACAATCGCTGCACGCAGCATTATGCCGTGTCGGATTATTGGCCGGCCCTGCGCCGCATGGAACGCGCGACGGTGATCGGCGACAGGCCTTGCTGACAGAGTTCCCAAACGCTTGGCGGTACCGCGCGGGGCCGTGCTAAACCCCATGCGATGTTTCGCACCGCCCTGCCCCAGCGTTTCTCGCGCGCGCTATTCCGCCTGCATATCGAGAACGGCATTGCCGTGGCGCTCGGCATGCTGGTGGTCGGCGGCGGCTTTTATGCCGCGTTCGGGTTGGCGACCACGGTGCTCGCCTATACCGGCGCGATTTGCGCGTCCATCGTGGATCAGCCCGGACGGTTTTCCATCAAGCCGCCCATCTTTGCCGGGGCGGTTCTTTCCACCAGCCTGATCTCCCTGCTGGCCTCGCTCTGCGGCGGTTCCGGTTTGCTGCTGGGCGTGCTGGTCGCGGCCCTCAGTTTCGCGAGCGCGCTTATTTCCGCCTATGGCCGCCGCGCGCTGGGCTTGGGCGTCGCCGCGGTGCTCGCGCTCGTGCTGGGCATGTCGGCGCAGACTCAGGATCCGTCCGTCGCCTTCGAACATGCCGGCATCTTCGCCGCCGGTGGCGCGGCCTATGCGATTTTCGCGCTGTTCATGGCGATGGTACTGGACTATCGCAACCGCCGCATTGTGCTCAGCGAAGCGTTGCGCGCCTTTGCCGGCTATCTGCGCGCCAAGGCCGATCTTTTCGATCCGGCGGAAGCCGCCAAGCCTGCGTTGCGCGCGCTGATCGAAGCGCAGGGCGTCCTCACCGAGAATATCCAGATCGCACGCGACATGATTTTCGCGGGCGCTATCACGCCGCAACGCGCCCGCGCCGTCGCCGCCTTGATCGCGCTTCTTGATGCCTTCGAGCCGGTTCTGTCCAGCGACGCGGACATCGAAATCCTGCGCCGTTCGCGGCACCGACACTTGCTGCGCCGCCTGCGTGCGCTGATCGCGGGCTTTGCCGGAGACATCGACAATCTGGTGATCGCACTCGCGGGGCTGGGTGCGGAAATTGCTCCGCCGGATCGCGGCGCCGAACTCGAACGCATCGCGCAAGAGCTGAAAAGAATCGACAATGCGCCGCCGGCCGACAGCGACGAAAAGATCGCGCGCGAGGCCTTCGACGCCACGCTCACGAAATTCGGCCGCATCGCGGCGCAGCTTTCGCGGCTGTTCTCAGCCGTCCATGGCGAGGCGGGCGCCACGCCGCACGGCGCGCTGGAACTCGCCCCCTTCATGCAGCAGGAAACGATAAGTCCGCGGGTTCTGCTGGCCCAATTCACGCTGGCGTCGCCGACGATGCGCTATGCAATCCGCCTGACATTGGCGATGGTGGCGGGCTGCGCGGTCACGTTCCTGTTTCCGCAATTCGTACATGGCGGCTGGATCCTTCTGACCACCGCGCTCATCATGCGCGCGAATTACAGCATCACGCGCCAGCGCCGGAACGATCGCGTGCTGGGCACTTTGCTGGGCTGCGTCGTGACGGCGGCGCTGATCCATGTCCTGCCGGGCGCATGGCCGCTGCTGGGTGTTGTCGTGGCTGTCGGCGTGTCGCATGCGTTCGGCGCCGTGAACTATCGCGTCACGGCGCTGGCGGCGTCGGTGTCGGCGCTGCTGCTGATCCATTTCATGGCGCCGTCGACGACACCGCTATTCTTCGAGCGCGTGCTGGATACGCTGATCGGCGCGGCGCTCGCCACCGGCTTCAGCTTCCTGTTGCCGAGCTGGGAGCGGCGCAACATCCCGCAACTGATCGCCACGATGATCGCGGCCAACCGCGTCTTCGCGCAGCATGCCTTGACGCGTGAGCCGTCCGATCAGGCGTACCGTCTGACGCGCAAGAACGCGCTCGACGCCCTGGCGGGGCTTTCCAGCGCGATCCGGCGCTTGCTGGACGAGCCGCAAAGCGCACGGCGCGCGGCCGCCGCGCTCAACGAATTGCTGAGCGCGAACTACCTGCTGGCGTCCGATCTGACGTCCGTGCACACGGCGATCCTGGCGCGGGCGAAAGATGTTGAGCCGGTCGTGCTGGATGAAATGCTGGCGGCATCGCGCGGCGTTGCGCTGGAGGCGCTGAGGCCCGATGCGGCTCCGTTGGAAGAACTGCCCGACCATCGGCGGCGCAGAGGTCTTGGCGATATGCCTGCGACGAAGGCGCAAAGTTTCCTTCGCCGCAGGCTTATTCATACCGAACGCTCGGCGCGCAACGTGGCGGCCCTCGCCGCCCGCGCCCTGCGCTGACTACTTCTTCGCCGCCATCGTGGCGTCGCGTGCAGCCTTGAACTCGCTGCCGTCATACCAGCCCGGCCAGTCGTTCGAATTGGAGAGCGTCACGCCCATCGCATAGAGCGCGTTCAGATCCTGCACCGGACCAGACAGATCCCAGTCCGCTTTCCATTCGTCGCTGGGCTGGTGGTAGTGGTGCGCCGTGTAGTCGTCGTGCAACGCCTTGCCCGCCGCTTTGCCGCCAACGACGAGATCGTCGCCGCTGCCAGGGCTGATCGCCGGAATGCCCTGCCGCGCGAGGCTGAAATGGTCAGAGCGGAAGAAGCCGCCCTTTTCCGGTTCGGGATCGGGCGAGACGACACGGCCCTGTGCTTTCAGCGCGGCGGCCAGATAATCCTCAAGATGAGACTCGCCGTTACCCGGCAGCGACATGTTGTGTGCCGGACCCTGCGGGCCATTCGCGTCCGTGTTGATGACACCGACGATATGATCCTTCGGCCACAGCGGATGTTCGGCGAAATACTGCGAGCCGAGCAGGCCCTGCTCCTCCATGGTCCAGAACAGGAAAGCGACCGAGCGCTTCGTTGGCGGCTGGCTGTGGAATTTCTCCGCCAGTTCCAGCACCGACGACACGCCCATGCCGTTATCGACGGCGCCGTTGTAAATCTTATCCGGGCCTGCGACGTCCGGCTTGATGCCCAGATGGTCCCAATGCGCCGAATAGATCAGCACATCGTCCGGATGCGCCGAGCCGGGAATGATGCCCGCGACGTTGCGCGTTTTGAGGTGCGTGATGGTGGAATGGGCATCGACCGATAGCGTTTCGCCGGTCATCGGCACGGCCTTGAAACCGTGCTTGTTCGCCGCCGCCTTTTCCGTTTCGTAATTCAGGCCCGCGTCCTTGAACAGCGCCTGTGCGGTGTCGAGCGTGATCCAGCCCTGGATCGGCACCATGCTGGCGTCTTTGTCCGCGGCGTCGAGCCATGACTTGGCGCCGGAATTGGAATTGCGCACCACCTGCCAGCCATAAGCGGCCGGATAGGTTTCGTGAACGATGATCGCCGCCACCGCGCCATGACGCGCCGCTTCTTCGTATTTATAGGTCCAGCGGCCGTAATAGGTCATCGCCTTTCCCTTGAAGAATTTGGGATCGGGATTCTTGTCCTCGCCACCCGGATCGTTGATGAGAATGACGACCGTCTTCCCCTTCACATCGATGCCGGCATAGTCGTTCCAGTGATATTCCGGCGCAACGACGCCATAGCCCACGAAGACGAGATTCGATTTGTCGACTTTCACTTCGTCGCTCGCGAATTGCGGCGTCCAGTAGGCGGTCTTGTCCGGGAAGGACGGCGTGATCGCGCCATGCGGCGTGTCAAAGGAGAATGTGGATTTCTTGGCATCCAGCGTGATGTTCACCGCCGGGACGTCCTGGAAATAGCTGCCGTGATTGGCGGGTGCGATTCCGATGCGCTTCAGTTCGTCGGCGATCCATTGCGCGGCGGCCTCGCCATTCACCGTGCCGGGGCCGCGGCCCTCGAATGCATCGTCCGAAATCGCTTTGTCCCGCGACGACAGATCGGCGGCGGTGATGTCCGGCGTGGTGGTGGGATGGCCGGGATATTGCGCGGCCAGAACGGGCACCGCGACAACCAGCGCGGCGGAGGCCAGCAAAAGATTCCGTGTACGGATGAAACGCATGAGCACAAACTCTCCCCTTTTGATGCGCGCATGGTAGGGGTGTCCGGGGTCGGCGCAACCCAATTGTGGACGCAAGGCAAGTTGTGGTTCCCTATGTCGCATCGCCGGTTTCGCGCCGCGCTGCGCTGCACAAATCTTGTCGATTTGTCGCGGGATGCTCACAGAGATTGAGGACACCATGATCGAATTTATCCAGTCGCGCGGCACCAAGGATGCGGGCCTGCCCTTCAGCGACGCGGTGCGCGTGGGCGATGTGATGTATTTCTCCGGCGCGCTCGGCAATGTGCCGGGGAAAATGGAAATCGTGCCGGGCGGTATCGCGCCCGAAACGCGCCAGATGTTTCAGAACATCGCGCGTAGTCTGGAGCAGAATGGCCTCTCCTTCGACGACGTCTTCAAATGCCAGGTCTTTTTGGCCGACATGACAGAGTGGCCCGCCTTCAACAAAATCTATGTCGAGTATTTCAAGCCCGGCCGTCTTCCGGCCCGATCCGCGCTGGGCGTGAACGGGCTGGCATTGGGGGCGCGGGTGGAAATGGAAATCACCGCCTATGCGGGCAAAAAATAAGCGCGGGGCGATATTTCCACGCCCGGTTGCATCCGAACGGCATGGCCATGCGTTACCCATCGTCAGCGTCAGGAGGACAGCATGAAACAGGTTCTTTCGTGGCTCGTCATCGCGGCCTTTGCGGCCTCGCCCGCCTTCGCCCAGACGTCACCCAATGTTTCCGCCACATCACATGTGACGCCCAACGGGTCGTCCGCGAGCGCCAGCGCGACGAGCCAGACCGGTAGCGATCCCTGCGCGGCGGGAAAACAGGCGGCGCAACACACGACGCAATCATCCCAGACGACCTCGCCCGATGCGTCTGCGAGCAGCAGCGCCAGCGCCACGTCCGATGCGCAATGCGCTGCGAGCAAGACGAAGCCCACGCAAGGCGGCCCTGCGGGACACTGACGTTCAGGCCGCCGGTTTCGCGCGCGCGGTGCAGGCCAGATAGAGCGAAAGCAGCATCATCAGGAGAAAGACGGATTCGATGCCGTCGAAAATGGTCCCGCCAAGACGAAGGGACCGGGAGATGGCGGCATGGGAAAGCCACGCCGTCAAACCGTAGTGAACCACGAAAAGCGGAAATACCAGGGCGACATAGGCTTTCGCTGCGCCGCGCCATTGGCCGCGCATCCCGCGCCATGCCGCGCCCACCGTCGCCGACGGCGTCAACGCCGTCTGGCCCACCACCCACGGGATAATCCGTAGGCTGATCAAATCCACGGCGGAGGTCGCGAGCCCGATGCAGACCAGCACGACAAGCTGCGGCTCGGCGATGGCGGCCAGCCACGGCTCCATCTTGGTTTCGACTGGCCAGAGCGCAAAGTTGACGAGCGCCTGCACCAGCAACAGCGCAATCTGCCAGCCAAGAAAGAACCCGATACCGCGGTCGATCT
>DATCFN010000351.1:0-2457 GCA_036509475.1 Rhizomicrobium sp.
TCGTCTTGGACATGTTCTGCACCACGCCATCGACCGACACTTGAAGACCGGCGAGCAGTTGCAGCTTGAGGCCCGTCGCCGTGACGATGATGTCGGCGGCCAAGGTCTGACCGGATTTCAACGTGATGCCAGCCGGCGTAAAGCTGTCGATCGTGTCGGTGACGACAGATGCCTTGCCGCTTTTGAGCGATGCGAAAAGGTCGCTGTCCGGCACCAGACACAAGCGCTGATCCCACGGATTGTAGCGCGGCGTGAAATGTGTGTTGACGTCGTAGTCGGGGCCGACTTCCTTGCGCACCATGTCGATCAGGTACTTCTTCACCTGGTCCGGCTTCTTGCGCGCGAGATTGAAGAAATACATGCCGAACAGAACATTGCGCCAGCGCGTGATCATATAGGCGAGCTTGAGCGGCAGATGAGCGCGAAGCCAGTTGGCGAACGCATCTTCCGCCGGGCGCGAGACAACATAGGTCGGCGAGCGCTGCAGCATGGTGACATGCGCCGCCTCTTTCGCCATTTCGGGAACGAGCGTCACCGCCGTAGCGCCGCTACCGATGACGACGACGTTCTTGCCCTTGTAGTCGAGATCGTCTGGCCATTTTTGCGGATGCACGATCCGGCCCGCGAAGTTCGCAGCGCCCGGGAAATCCGGCGTGTAGCCGCCGGCATAGTCGTAATAGCCGCTGCACATGAACAGGAAATTGCAGGTGAAGCGGACAATGAATTTTTGCGGGCCGCTTTCGGCTTCCACGGTCCAGCGCGCATTCTCGGTCGACCAGTCTGCGCTTTTGACCTGATGGCCGAAGCGGATGTTCTTGTCGATACCGTTTTCGCTGGCCGTGTCGCGCACATATTTGCGTATGGATGGACCGTCGGCGATGGCCTTCGCCTCGCGCCACGGTTTGAAGCGATAGCCCAGCGTGTACATGTCGGAGTCGGAGCGGATGCCGGGATAACGAAACAGATCCCATGTGCCGCCGATGGCGTCGCGGCCTTCGAGAATGACGTAGGATTTCTGCGGACACAGCGTTTTCAGGTGGTAGGCGGCGCCAATCCCGGACAGGCCCGCGCCAACGACCACAACGTCAAAATGTTCGAGTGCCATGCGCGTCCGCTTCCCTGATTTGCCGACAGTATCGGGCAAATAGTCAGAAATGACAAGTTGTCAGTTCTGATCGAATTTGTAGGAAACCCGCCAGATCGTGGCCTCGCCGCTGTGTTCGGTGGTCAGGGTCAGATACCGGTTGTGCCCCGCGAGCGCGCCTTCCCACAAATTATTCCAGGCGAGAAAAGCTGCGGCGGAATCCGGCGGCGAGACGCCTTGCATCAGTTTCCAGCCGTGCTGGACGACCTGCCCCTGGCGAATTTCCACCTGTTCGCCCTGCGCGGCCGCGAGCGCCGCCAGATAGCGGGTGAACTCCAGCGCGCTATCATCGGCGACGCCAAGCATGGCCGCCGTCTCTTCATAGAACTGCAGACCGATCAGGCGCGAGGTGCGTCCGACAAGCTGCACCGCCTCTTCCACGCCGAACAATTCCTGCGTCACCGGCAGAAGCGAGCGCACATATTCCATCGCATAAGAACGCTCGACTTTGCGCAGCCGCTCCTGCGGCCAGTCGGCGGTATCGAGTTGGGGCGCCAATGCCGGATCGAAACGCGGCATGTGCTCGTCATGCACGAAGCGCACGCGCTCTTCCGGCGCGATGTCGCGATCATATTCGTGGTAATAACCCTCCAGCCCGGGATCGCCTTCCGGCGTCTGCCCGGTGCAGACGAAACCCAGCCGCGGGTTGCCCAGCGACACGCCGTTGTGGCCGTGCCAGCCATGCATCATCGCTTCGTTCACTTCGCGCGGGACGGCGCAGATTGCCGTGCCTTGCCAGATCCAGCGCGGCGGCGGATACCGCACCCACGCCTTGCGCTCGCTTTCCATCACATATTCGGTCTTCACGCCGCCCAGCGCGTTGGAAAAATAATGATACTGCGCGCAGGCGACAGCATCGGGCAGCTTGTCGAGGCCGAGCTTTTTCAGGCCTGGCAGAAATTTCTCCAGATGTTGTTTGCGAAAATGGGCGAACATGAATTGGCGCGCCGCTTCAGCACCCTTGTGCGCGACGAGTGTCAGCACCAATCCCGTCATCAGTGCATTGTAGAGCTTCGCAACCGCTTTATATCCGGCGACGGGATCGATCTGCGCCTCAACCATCGCGCACCTCGAAGCCCGGCAGCGTCCAGCCGCGCGCGATGGCGCCCGCGCGCAGGATGAAACCGCAAACGAAAGCCGCGGCGGCCCCAATCCACGGGTCAATGCCGAGCCAGAACAATCCGACATAGACCGATGCCGATAACAGCGCGGCGGTGACATAAATCTCGCGGCGCAAAAGCACTGACGGCTCGCCCGCGAAAACGTCACGCAATATGCCGCCGAACGTCGCTGTCAGGATTCCCATCGCGACG